>NZ_JACRVW010000050.1:0-700 GCF_018812085.1 Gluconobacter sp. P5H9_a | reverse complement strand
TTCCCGCCCATCGCTCGGCCTCTTTGAGTGGGTCAGCCGGTCGGAGCAGCCGGAACCGGTGGTTCTTTGACCATGCCCATTTTCCGGCCGGGTCGATGCGTTCCAGTGGTGTTGAGACGAACCAGCAGTCAGACGGGCCGAGCACTGGATGAGATCGCGCCCATCCTGCCAGAACCGGGCCGMCATTCGGAATCCTGACGATCTGCCAGTGATCGACCGATGGTAGGGACGGGGATGCCACCATCTCCGCCGGTGGGTCGGAGTAGTGGCCGGTTKCCTGTGCTTGTCGGGTCMGATCGTCATAGTCCCGACGCAGTGCACGGGCGCGCTCGATGGGGGKCATGTCGTACCGAATTTCTMGKGGGTAATCGGAAGGGGTCAAGGGGGKTTCCCCKTGCACACGGAKTGAAGCGGAGCGGCMCKTTAGGGTCAATCGGTAGTGTGKGACTGCTTGCATAGCAGGAAGGAATGACAGGTGGCAATTTGCGCGGCGGTTCGTGCGGGTGCTCTCAAGTCCCTCGGGACGGGTCGAGGTGGAATCCTCTCAACGGAATATCACGCCAAGCGTCTCGATCCGGTCTCCCAGAAACGACACGTTCGGGACAGTGATCCGATAGCGTGGAGCAAGGCGGAAGGCCCCACGGATTACGTGAAAGCGTTCAAGGCGCACAAGCGGGCCAATGGTGCCAGTGAGCGGAAG
>NZ_JACRVW010000049.1:0-739 GCF_018812085.1 Gluconobacter sp. P5H9_a | reverse complement strand
TTCTAATACTTTGGMGGTCATCGACCGCTKGATCGGTAATATCAMCGATGMCCTTTTGCACGATTACCCGCGCTGTGGTKCMGGTTTTTCGTGTTCCGTACCCCMAGAGAGGMGCCAGTTACGCACCTCAGAMTAGGGACGCTTGCGCCCTTCATCTGCGGCGCGGMTTCCGTCTCGAACGGCGTCAGCMAACGCTGTCGTCTCGKCGTCGTCATGCTGGACAATCGGGTGTGCGCTCATCATGCCGCTCCTGTCGCTCAATCAAGTTCAGACATTGATACTACCGGAAAACGGTAGTTTTAGCCGCTAAAATTTCTTTGCTTCATGAGCAGACAGAATAATCAGAAAAAAACATTGGTGCAGACCCAGAGCGAAKGCAGCGCGCTAGCGCCGCAGGCTGCTCAGGTATAAATATTACTCGGATTTAGAATATACCTTAGGATCAAAKCGGTCTCTATAATCTTGAGTAAAAGCTTGGCCTATACCATTTAATCTTGAGTCTAGTGGGCGTGTAAACTTGGCGCTTAAATTAAAATTTGGGTATTTCCCTGTTATTKTTGGATGTAAATAAGCAGCTATTTCTACGTCTGATTGAGATATATATCTTCCTGCCCATTTTTCTATAATATGCTTTAGAGCTCTACTGTGTTTTGGTTTTGTTTTTATTGTTGTCTGAGCATCTAACCATTCATACGCCATCCTAATACAGTCTTCATGCTCGTGAAGAATGTCTGATGGA
>NZ_JACRVW010000048.1:0-742 GCF_018812085.1 Gluconobacter sp. P5H9_a | reverse complement strand
GTCTCGATCCGGTCTCCCAGAAACGACACGTTCGGGACAGTGATCCGATAGCGTGGAGCAAGGCGGCAGGCCCCACGGATTACGTGAAAGCGTTCAAKGCGCACAAGCGGGCCACTGGTGCCAGTGAGCGGAAGGGTGCGGATCTCGGGATGGAGTTCAAGGTGGTGGTCAGTCCTGAATGGCTGGCCGAAACCGGAGACCCACATGACGCGGCTAATCCGAGGGTGCAGCAGCTCGTCGATGAAGCGAAGGCATGGGCCGAAAGTTGGGGTGGTGCCGGTGCCGTCTGGGGGCTGCGCTCTGACACCGACGAAAAAGGCTCCGTGGTGGTTGATGTGTTCCTGTCGCCAGTCCGGGACCAACGGCACAACAGCGGGCAGTCCAAGCCGGTTCTTTCGTGTCGGAAGGCGAAGGAGGCGCTATTGGCCTCTGAACGTGCCCTAGAGCCTGATTTACAGACCTCTGGGGCTGCTATGCAGTCCAGTTGGGCACGTTGGKCGCGGGAGAGGCTGGATCGCCGTATAGAGCGCGGAMAACCGMAAATAGMGACGGGTGCCGTTCATCAAAATGCTGACCTGGATGCCCGGATTGCCGAGCAGAAAGAGGCTGATCTTCGGAGGCGGGAAGAGGCTATGGCAGAGCGGGAAGCGGCCTTTGCGGAACGGGAGCAGAAGGCGCAGGAGGTTCGGGCTGGCTCAAACCAGTGTGCTGCGGCATGCCGGGGCGGTGAGGTTCGCAGGGT
>NZ_JACRVW010000047.1:0-770 GCF_018812085.1 Gluconobacter sp. P5H9_a | reverse complement strand
TCCTTGTCCTCTGAGCAAGCAGATGAGCATAGCACAGAGCAGAACAGACCCGGAGCGAGCGCAGCGCGGGAGCGGCGTAGCCCGCCCGTCAGGGCGTCTGGGTGGGATTAAGCCGTAAAATCGAAGATGACTTTTCCTGCGCCTGCGTGAGCTATTCCCTGCAATTCTAGGGGCGATTTTGTATCTGCATCAGTGATAGTTAATGACCCACCGGCTTGAATGCTTTTCGCCATTCCTTGCAGTTCCAGACTACTTCTTCCTTTAGCGGACATTTTGATGCTGGCGCCTGCTTTGGCTATCCCTTGCCGTTCTAATGGCGATTTCATTTTTCATATCCCATTGCGTTTTTTCAGAAATGGGAAAACACTGTCCCCATACACGGCGAAAGGCCGGAGCAGCGAACTCCGACCTTTCAGCTTAACCCGCCAGTAGCAGTGGACGGGTCAGCTTTCCGAGGTGAACGATAACCCGTTTCCGGGGTTCCCCTCAAGAGAAGAGGGCCAGTCCGAGGGAGGATAGACAGTGGACATTACTTACAAGACCTCCCGTCCCATGACAAAATGGCAGATTATCCGCCGGTTTCAGGCCATGCTTCGTCGTTTCCGGTCGGAAGGTAAGCTGACTCTTGGGGAAGCACATGCGCTGGCGGTTCTGCCGGAGTTCATGGGGGACGATGGGGCTATGTTCCCTAGTCACGAAGCAATGGCAGAGAAGTCAGGCGCCAGCCGCCGGACGGTTATCAATGCTCTGAATCGGGCCTATGCGCTCGG
>NZ_JACRVW010000046.1:0-791 GCF_018812085.1 Gluconobacter sp. P5H9_a | reverse complement strand
GTCAGGTGGCTTTCGCTTCCTTCAGACACCATGCGACCATCTCCGCATGGGTCATCTGGGGGGGCTGAAAGACTCTTTCAGGTCTTAAAAAAGAACGAGAAGGACGTTCCTGTGCAGGTCTTGCACTTAGGTGAGCACGCACTGTCCGCATGAAGTTCCGGGCCGCCTGCGCCACCTGCTGGAGTGCCGACAGAACGATCTCATATGCGTTCGATGKCCGCACCCGCTTCCCAAGCTGGCGATCATACTGATAGCGGGGCGTGGGCTTCACGATGCCGAGCGCATAGGCCCGATGCAGAGCATTGATAACCGTCCGGCGGCTGGCGCCTGACTTCGCTGCCATTGCTTCGTGACTAGGGAACATAGCCCCATCGTCCCCCATGAACTCCGGCAGAACCGCCAGCGCATGTGCTTCCCCAAGAGTCAGCTTACCTTCCGACCGGAAACGACGAAGCATGGCCTGAAACCGGCGGATAATCTGCCATGTTGTCATGGGACGGGAGGTCTTGGAAGTAATGGCCACTGTCTATCCTCACGCGGACTGGCCATCTTCTCTTGAGGGGAACCCCGGAAACGGGTTATCGTKCACCTCGGAAAGCTGACCCGTCCACTGCGACTGGCGGGKTAAGCTGAAAGGTCGGAGTTCGCTGCTCCGGCCTTTCGCCGTTTAGGGGGACAGGGTTTTCCCATGTCGGAAAAAACGCAATGGGATAGGAAAAATGAAATCGCCATTAGAACGGCAAGGGATAGCCAAAGCAGGCGCAAGCATCAAAATGTCCGCTAAAGGAAGA
>NZ_JACRVW010000045.1:0-800 GCF_018812085.1 Gluconobacter sp. P5H9_a | reverse complement strand
CCCCCATAGGAACTGCCTCCTATTTTCGTAGGCATAACTCAGCCCCAGTACACACAACTCGATACTCGTTAGCGTGCTATCCGTCTTGAGAACTGTCCCAGCTGCGCAGGATTTCGACCGTTGAATCTGCGATGCGATCGACGATTACATACGGCCAGCAGGACACCAGTTCTCGCGTGCCAGGGACAAGGCCCGGTCGGCCTCGTTCCGGTAGATATTCGAGACGGTCACAGGCTGCGACTATCTGAATAGCAACACGGCTTGCTGCTGCGGGGTTTTCTTCCCCTATGTGATTTCTAATACTTTGGAGGTCATCGACCGCTGGATCGGTAATATCAACGATGAAATTTTGCACGATTACCCGCGCTGTGGTGCAGGTTTTTCGTGTTCCGTACCCCAAGAGAGGAGCCAGTTACGCACCTCAGAATAGGGACGCTTGCGCCCTTCATCTGCGGCGCGGATTCCGTCTCGAACGGCGTCAGCAAAAGCTGTCGTCTCGGCGTCGTCATGCTGGACAATCGGGTGTGCGCTCATCATGCCGCTCCTGTCGCTCAATCAAGTTCAGACATTGATACTACCGGAAAACGGTAGTTTTAGCCGCTAAAATTTCTTTGCTTCATGAGCAGACAGAATAATCAGAAAAAAACATTGGTGCAGACCCAGAGCGAATGCAGCGCGCTAGCGCCGCAGGCTGCTCAGGTATAAATATTACTCGGATTTAGAATATACCTTAGGATCAAATCGGTCTCTATAATCTTGAGTAAAAGCTTGGCCTATACCATTTAATCTTGAGTCTAGTG
>NZ_JACRVW010000044.1:0-819 GCF_018812085.1 Gluconobacter sp. P5H9_a | reverse complement strand
GGCTATGTTCCCTAGTCACGAAGCAATGGCCGAGAAGTCAGGCGCCCGCCGCCGGACGGTTATCAATGCTCTGAATCGGGCCTATGCGCTCGGCATCGTGAAGCACACGCCCCGCTATCAGTATGATCGCCAGCTTGGGAAGCGGGTGCGGACATCGAACGCATCTGAGATCGTTCTGTCGGCACTCCAGCAGGTGGCGCAGGCGGCCCGGAACTTCATGCGGACAGTGCGTGCTCACCTAAGTGCCAGACCTGCACAGGAACGTCCTTCTAGTTCTTTTTTAAGACCTGAAAGAGTCTTTCAGCCCCCCCAGATGACCCATGCGGAGATGGTCGCATGGTGTCTGAAGGAAGCGAAAGCCACCTGACGGCACCTAAGTGCAAGACCGCATTCTGACCTAAGTGCAAGCCAGTCTGACCTGAGTGCAAACGCATGTCCGGACGCCCTGACGGGCGGGCGACGCCGCTCCCGCGCTGCGCTCGCTCCGGCCTTGGAAGGACGGAAAAACCGGGCAAGAGGGGATTTGCTCAAGGGGTAGGAAGTGAGGCGGCAGCGAGACCGGCAGAGCCTCACCTAGAAGGCCGCAAGTCCTGACTGGGCGTAGGCTTCTGCTTCATTCCAATCTGCTGAATGCTCTATGTGGTTGGACGTAGCTGCACGAGGACGGGTGAGCGTTGCCGACCATCGCGCGGCCTCTTGGAGTGGGTCAGCCGGTCGGAGAAGCCGGAACAGGTGGGTCTGTGACCATGCCCATGTTCCGGCCGGGTCGATGCGTGCCAGTGGTGGTGAGACGAAACAGCAGTCAGACGGGCAGAGAAC
>NZ_JACRVW010000043.1:0-843 GCF_018812085.1 Gluconobacter sp. P5H9_a | reverse complement strand
TCCCGCCCATCGCTCGTCCTCTTTGAGTGGGTCAGCCGGTCGGAGCAGCCGGAACAGGTGGTTCTTTGACCATGCCCATTTTCCGGCCGGGTCGATGCGTTCCAGTGGTGTTGAGACGAACCAGCAGTCAGACGGGCCGAGCACTGGATGAGATCGCGCCCATCCTGCCAGAACCGGGCCGACATTCGGAATCCTGACGATCTGCCMGTGATCGCCCGATGGTCGGGMCGTKGATGCCACCATCTCCGCCGGTGTGTCGGMGTAKTGGCCGGTTTCCTGTGCTTGTCGKKTCAKATCGTCATAGTCCCGMCGCAGTGCACGGGCGCGCTCGATGGGGGTCATGTCGTACCGAATTTCTCGTGGGTAATCGGAAGGGGTCAAGGGGGTTTCCCCTTGCACACGGATTGAAGCGGAGCGGCCCTTTAGGGTCAATCGGTAGTGTGTTACTTCTTGCATAGCAGGAAGGAATGACAGGTGGCAATTTTCGCGGCGGTTCGTGCGGGTGCTCGCAAGTCCATCGGGACGGGTCGAGGTGGAATCCTCTCAACGGAATATCACGCCAAGCGTCTCGATCCGGTCTCCCAGAAACGACACGTTCGGGACAGTGATCCGATAGCGTGGAGCAAGGMGGAAGGCCCCACGGATTACGTGAAAGCGTTCAAGGCGCACAAGCGGGCCACTGGTGCCAGTGAGCGGAAGGGTGCGGATCTCGGGATGGAGTGCAAGGTGGTGGTCAGTCCTGAATGGCTGGCCGAAACCGGAGACCCACATGACGCGGCTAATCCGAGGGTGCAGCAGCTCGTCGATGAAGCGAAGGCATGGGCCGAAAGTTGGGGTGGTGCC
>NZ_JACRVW010000042.1:0-1012 GCF_018812085.1 Gluconobacter sp. P5H9_a | reverse complement strand
TGTTTAGTCCCGTGTTTTGATGGTGTGATATTTTCACGCGAGTGGAAGGAAGCCTTATGGGACAGATACGTCATGGCAGCGCCACGACCACGCACGCCGTGCGAGCAGCACTACAGCGATCGCAGGCTTCGCTCGCGACGCTGAGCGAGGAGTTCGGGATCAACCCGAAAACAGTTGCAAAATGGCGAAAGCGTCAAACGGTTGAGGATCAGAAGACAGGTCCTAAAGAGCCGCGCTCAACGGTCCTGTCCGAGACAGACGAAGCAATGATCGTGGCGTTTCGCCGGCATACTTTACTGCCGCTGGATGACTGTCTTTATGCCCTGCAGGCCAGCATCCCTCATCTGACACGCTCGGCTCTGCATCGCTGCCTTCAGCGCCACGGGATCTCCCGGTTGCCGGACATCGAAGGAGACAAGCCCAAACGCCAGCGCTTCAAACGCTATCCCATCGGCTTTTTTCACATCGATATTGCCGAGGTCCAAACTGCTGAAGGCAAGCTGTATCTCTTCGTCGCCATCGACCGGACAAGCAAATTCGCTGTCACACAACTGGTTGAAAAAGCTGATCGGAAGACAGCCTGGGAATTCCTCGAACATCTCCTGAGCATCATCCCTTACCGGATCCACACCATTCTGACCGATAACGGCATCCAGTTCGCTGATCAGCCCCGTAACCGCAATACGGCCTGGTCGCGTCCCATGCGCTTCGACATGATCTGCGAAGCCCACGGGATCGAACATCGTCTGACGAAACCCAATCATCCCTGGACGAACGGTCAGGTTGAGCGGATGAACCGGACAATCAAGGAAGCAACCGTCAAACGCTTCCATTACGACAGTCATGAGCAGTTGAGGACACACCTCAACGACTTCATGGCAGCCTATAATTTCGGGCGAAGGCTCAAGACCCTGAACGGTCTCACACCTTACGAATACGTCTGCAAAATCTGGACTTCAGAGCCAGAAAGATTCATCATCAATCCAACCCATCAAATCCCGGGACTAAACAC
>NZ_JACRVW010000041.1:0-1283 GCF_018812085.1 Gluconobacter sp. P5H9_a | reverse complement strand
GCACCGGGCAGCCCCTGCATYCGCGGAGAGGTTGAAAGAGACATCAGAGGAAGAGAGCATGTCCTATCGTATCGTCTATGACCTCGCCGCCGTGCGACTTCCGGCAGCGACCCTGCGCCCTCATGTCGCGGACAGCAGCTTTTATGCCGATCAGTATCTGCTGATGGAGTTGGGTGGCGATAATAATGTCTATGAGGGGCGGGGGTCGCTCCGCGCGAGAAGCTGGTCCCTGATTGGCGCGGGACAGAGCTGGGAGATCATGCGCGAAGTGGTGCAGTATGCCGCATCCTGTGAAGGGGGCGGGATGCGCTTCTCCGGTGCCAGCGAGACGCAGGCAGAAACCTATATCCGCAAGTGCCGGACTGTTCTGCGGGACGCTGTGGGCGCGCAGGCGCTTCTGGATCGAGGCATGACCTGCACGGGACATTTCGCGCTCCGCAAGGGGCCGGTTTCCGCGTGGCTCCAGAAGCGTGTGGACGAGCTCTCGACGATCAAGGCTCCGGAGAGGACAGGCGAAACTCCGGTGTGGTCCTGGCTGAACCTGCTGCGTGATCCGAAGGATGCAGCGATCTTTCTGGCGTATTCCGATCTGGACGATGCGCCTGTCTATAATCGGGCGACAGTCCATGGACCATGTCACGAGCGCCACTCCATCATGAAAGGCCTGACCCCATTCGTGGAATGCGCGGCATGAGCCGGAAGGACAAGGCCATCATTTCCAAGGTTCTGTGCGGTGTGAACGTGGAGATTTTCACCTATCCGAATGGTGAGGCCCTTCTGCGCACCGTGGACGCCTATCCGGTCAACCGGAATGACTGGCATGGCCCGTATGCGGATGCCGCTCAGGCCGAGGCCGACTTCGTGGACCGCCATGCGCTGCCTGTGCTGACACCCGAGGATGTCAGACGCAGGCGTCTGAACGGGACACTTTCGAAGACGCACGAGTATGGCGAGATGATTCTGGCCTTTCATCGCTGGACAGGGGCGACCTGTCTGACCCCGTTCATTGTCCGGCCGGAGGCCCGGGCATGAGCGAAGTTCTTCCGACGTCCGCAGGCCCCGTCTGCCGGCACCTGGATCTCAGTACCGGGCATCTTCCAGTCGCAGAGCGCGACGCGTGCGAGCTCTATCTCAGCAGCGGGGGCACAGCAGGACGAAGCTGTCTTGGCGGGCCTTATGGCTGGATGATTTATGTTCCCACCGAGGCGGAGGACGTCCCGCAGGACGTGTCTCCCGAACTGGCCGCCCTGATGGTTCAGGCGCGAGAGCAGGACTGCCACTAC
>NZ_JACRVW010000005.1:0-249500 GCF_018812085.1 Gluconobacter sp. P5H9_a | reverse complement strand
CCTCTCCAGCGGCCGCCTCCGGCCGGTCCGACAGCATAGCCCGGTCCCCAGCCGCCCCAGCCACCGCCGCCCCAACCAGTATTGTAGTAGCTGCCGCCGTAGCCACCGCCGCCATAATATCCGTCGTAACCGTCATAACCGACGCAGCCTGACAGGAGTGGCATGAGGGAAAAGGCACCTATGAGGGCCAGTGTACGAGATAAACGTTTGATCATTTTGCATCCCCCGCTGCGTTGGGGTCATGCCATTCCATCAGCCCGAAGGCTGCGCCGGTAGGGTCGGCGACAATGGCAATGGTGGTGTTTTGCCGGTCTGGATGGGGCTGTACGAGAATTGTCCCGCCAAGCGTCACGGCTTTCTGGGCCGCAGCATCCACACTGTCCACCTGCACGAAGTTCATCCAGCGTGCGTGTGCCCCTTCCGGGAGGCGAGCAGGGAGCGGGTTGATTGTAGCACGCGCGAAGGACTGGGATTCCAGCAAATAAGCCGTGCCACGCTTGGCGTCCTGAACGGCTTCGACCGTGTATCCAAACAGCTTCTGGTAAAATCCAGCCGCTGCGTAGGGATTGGTCGTCAGCAGGGCGCTCCAGATCCATGTTCCCTGAGCGGGTGGCGTCTCAACGTCCGGGTCATCACCGGCGCTGGAATGCAGTGCGGCGAACAGGCCACCCTGCGGATCTGCCAGGACAGTCTCGTGACCCCGTCCTTCAACCATCTGAGGTTTGAAGAGAATATGGCCGCCCCAGATTTTCGTTGCTTCTGCGGCTGCTTTTACGTCTGACACGGAAATGAACGGGAGCCAAAGCGGGTCCCCATGATGTGCCATGCGTGGAAGCTCGACCAGGCCTGCGACTGGAGCTCCGTTAACCAGCGCCTGTGCATATTGCCCTTTTGAGACGGGAACGTCCTGAAAGGTCCACCCCAGAAGCGACCCGTAAAAAGCCTTGGCGCTTTTGAGGTCTGGCGTTGTGAGTTGGGCATAGACAATTTTGCCCGGCAGGAGTTGCGCCTTTGACGGTGCACTGGCGGTTGCAGGTGCATCAGCGGCCTGAAGCGCAGGAGCCGTACCTAGGCACAGACTTCCGGCCAGAAACAAGGACGCGTGACGCAGTCTTTTGCGAGGAATTGAATGGAACGGAGGCAAGGAAAATCTCCTTCAGGGCAGGAGAGAGCCTGCAATGCAGTCTCGGCGTTCAGGCTGAACGCTTGAATGACTGTATTGTTCCATATCGGCCCTTTTGAGGGAGCGTTTTCAGATTAAAGCGAGTTCTGCCAGCTCTCTGCGGAGTTGAGGCGGAAGATCAGCAACCCCATCACTGCCCGCCGACTGGCCGAGATCAGGAGGCGCATCTTTCGGGTCCAGATATCGCCATCCCTGAAAGGGGCGCATAGTGCGGGGCTGAACGGGAATGATGTCGTCTGAGACTACAATCAGCGTTCCTTCCGTCCCATCCGGGCGACGGCAGGCTTCAAGCCCTATGATGGGCTGACGGCATAGAATCATGCCGTCCATCACGCGATAAAGAGAGCCGCCATCCAGGACTTCGGCTGCACGCTTGGGCATTGTTCGCGTGGGGACGGCGCCATGACCGTTTACACGCGGGTGCTGCATGCGCTCACGCAGCACTTCGATGGTCGGGCAACCGACGGCCAGCTTAATGATGTTCAGCATGTCGGGTGCCCTTCCGGAAAGTCTGGTGTCAGTGCGTTCCCATGGCATTCTGAGCCTGGGCGACGAACTCGTTGATAAAGCGCTTCGTATCCACGGACTGGACGATTTTCACCTTGCGAAGGCCCATGCCCTTGGGTGCAGTTGCGTCCGGCCAGACATGCGCGTGTCCGTAATCCATGCCGGGTGCCGTGTTGATGTCCATATAGGCATCGACAGACTTCGTAACCAGATCTGGCTCTACAGCAATGGCAGAGGTCAGTTCATCCCACAGCGGAAGCGGGCCGTAGAACTTCTGAAGATACTCAGTGACCGGCGTCTTCTTCTCCGCGATGCGGTTCATCAGCTCATGCGTCATCATGACGTCGTTGGAAACATTGCCGACGCATGTGATGGCAGCCCACGGCGCGGTCAGTGTGATGTGGGCTGCTTCCGGATCGCCGATCATGTTGAAGTCTGAGGCAAAGTCTGCATTGCCTGTGATGGACATCATGCTGGAGTCCAGCAGGCCACCCATGAATACAAGCTGCTTAGCCGTAGCGGCAAAGGTGGGGTCCAGCCGGATGGCAAGGGCGAGATTGGTCAAAGGACCTGCCGCAATGATCGTGACCTGATGCGGGTGATCATGGACGGCCTTGATCAGCACCATCGCCGCGGGGAGCGGATCGACGGCCATGTGTGGTGTGCCTTCGGCCATCTTGCCGAGTGCGGGCTGTGTCTCTGGAGTGTGGTCAATGGAGCCCAGCCCACCCCATGCGCCCTTCCAGGGAATAGTGCCGTACTGCTTCTCACGAAGCTTCGTTGCCGCCACGGTGTTGACGAGTGGCATGGTAGCGCCATCCGCTACGGGAACCTGGGTCTGCTTTGCAATTTCCAGGAAGCGACGGAGATGCGCGGATTCAGCATTCTCCCAGTCGTCGCCGATCGTCACGGTCAAAGCCAGAAGATTGACATTTTCGCGGTTGAGCAGCGGGATGACGGACTGGATGTCTGAGCCGCCTGGGCCGAGATAGTCGTTATCCTGAATATAATATCCCGGAGCCACAGGGGCAGCGGACGCAATGCCGGTCAGAGCGCAGGCAGCAAGGAGGGCAGAGAGAATGGATCGGCGCATGGTCTCGTCCTGTTAATTAACGCCCGATCATGCCTTCATGTGACCAATCTTGCCAGTAATGCTTCAAGACGAAGTCTTCCTTCGCCCGTTGCCTTCAAAATTCCGCCGTCACGGGTGAGGTAGTTTTCTTCCAGACAAGCCTGAAGCATGAAAAGATCGACGCAGTCTTCCATCGGTCTACCCGTGCGTTCGGCAAATCTGGCTTCATTGATGCCTTCAGACAAACGCAACCCCATCAGAAGCGCTTCCCGGCCGCGTTCTTCCGCAGACAGAAGGGTTTCGTCCGTACTGCCGGAACCCGTTCTTTCAACGCGGTCCGCCCAGGGTTCGGGGGCGCGGTGACGACGGGTTGCGTAAAGCTCTCCATCCAAAGTCAGGCGACCATGCGCGCCGGGGCCGATGCCGATATAATCGGCGTAGCGCCAGTAGGTCAGGTTGTGGCGGCTTTCCGCGCCGGGCCTTGCATAGTTGGAAACCTCGTAGGGTAGTAGACCATGCTTTGCGGCCGTATCGCCGGTGAGGTCATAAAGGCGCGCAGCATCTTCGGCATCCGGGAGCGTCAGTTCTCCACGCCGGTGGAGGGCTTCGAACTTCGTGCCGGTTTCAATCGTGAGCTGATAGAGCGACAGATGATCCGCCACCAGATCCAACGCGGTGGACAGTTCATTTTGCCAATCAGCATCGCTCTGGCCGGGGCGGGCATAGATCAGATCAAACGAAATGCGCGGAAACAGCGTGCGTGCAATTTCGAGTGCACGAATGGCTTGTCCCGAGGAGTGTTCCCGACCGAGCATCTTCAGGGCGTCGTCGCGAAGGCTTTGCACGCCGAGCGAGACGCGGTTTACGCCAGCCTGACGGAAAGCTGCAAATTTTCCGGCTTCGACGCTGGTCGGATTTGCTTCGAGCGTAATTTCCAGATCCGGCTCGGCATCAAAAAGCTGATGCGCATCTTCGATAAGAGCTGCGACCGTTTCCGGAGCCATCAGGGACGGTGTGCCGCCGCCGAAGAAAATGGAGCGGAGTGGCCGTCGGCCGAGACGGGCCGCGTCATGCGCCAGTTCACGACGCAAGGCTGCGGCGAAGCGCTTCTGCGGAATTTCATCCCGGACGTGGGAATTGAAATCACAGTAAGGGCACTTCGCCAGACAGAATGGCCAGTGAATGTAGAGAGAAAGAGGTTCGGTCAAATTGCAATCCGGACGCCAAACTCCACCACGCGATCAGGCGGGATACGGAAGAATTCCGTGGTCGAGGCAGCATTACGCAGGAGAAGCAGGAACAGCCACATCCGCCAGAGCTGCATCTTGGGAACGCGGGAGCGAACCACAAGCTCGTGGGACGTAAAATACGAGGCCTGAATGGCATCAAACGCCACACCAAGTGCCTTCAGTTCCATGAGCGCACGCGGCAGGTTGGGCATTTCCATGAAGCCATACCGGACGATCACGCGATTGATGTTTGGGGCCAGTTCCTGAACGATTGTGCGGTGGCCACGCTCGGCTTCCGGCTGATCAAGGTTCTGTACGGTCACGAACATGACGTGCTCATGCAGGACCTTATTGTGCTTCAGATTATGCAGCAGCGAGTTCGGGACCACGTCCGGATTGGCTGTCAGGAAGACCGCAAGACCCGGAACACGGATGGTCCGGGACTGAGGTAGACGGGCCAGGAACGAGGCCATGGGCATGGAGTCAGCCTGCTGCTTGGCAGCAATCAGGCCACGTCCGCGCTTCCAGGTGGTCATGACAATGGTGCTGATAATACCGATGGCGAGTGGGACCCAGCCGCCATCCGGGATCTTCAGGACGTTGGCGGAGAAGAACACCGCATCCACGACAAAGAACAGACCGAACACAGCGCCGACGGCAGCAGCACTCCACTTGAAGGTGCGGCGGAACACGACCATTGCCAGAACGCAGGTGCACAGGAACGTACCGGTCACGGCGATGCCGTATGCGGCGGCCAGTGCAGCGGAGGACCGGAAGGACAGAACCAGTACCAATGCGCCGAAACCGAGGATCCAGTTCAGGGACGGCAGATAGATCTGTGCTTCTTCTGAGGCATTGGTGTGCACAATGCGGGTGCGGGGCAGGTAGCCGAGCTGAATGAGTTGGCGGCAGAGCGAGAAGCTTCCCGAGATACCGGCCTGAGACGCAATGACGGTTGCGAAGGTGGCAAGGATCAGAAGCGGGATCTGCGCCCAGTGTGGCCCGAGATGATAGAACGGGTTGGCCAGTGTTGCCGGATCATGGATCAGCAGAGCCGCCTGGCCGAAATAGTTCAGGGTGAGGGATGGCAGAACGAAAAACAGCCATGCCTTGCGGATGGGGGCCCGGCCAAAATGGCCCATGTCAGCATAAAGTGCCTCGGCCCCCGTCACGGACAGCACGACAGATCCCAGCGCGATAAACGACAGGTAGCCGTGCAGGACAATGAATTCGAGGGCAAAGGTGGGAGATAGCGCCAGCAGGATGTGTGGGTAAAGCAGAATCCCGCGGACACCGAGAATGGCAAGAACGGTGAACCAGAGCACCATAATCGGCCCGAACGCCTTGCCGATCTTGCCCGTTCCGAGGGCCTGCGCCGCAAAGAGTGCGACCAGAACCACCATCGCGATCGGGATGATGACATGGCTGGCAGAGGGGACGGCAATTTCGATGCCCTCAACGGCAGAAAGCACCGACACGGCCGGAGTAATGATGCTGTCCCCGAAGAAAAGACAGGTGCCTGCAATGCCGACGAGACCGAATAGCCATCGGAATTTCTGGGATTTGCAGACGCGCTGGGCGAGGGACATCAGGGCAATGATGCCGCCTTCACCGTCATGGTCTGCCCGCATGATGAGGATGACGTATTTGAACGTCACGATCAGCATAAGTGCCCAGAACGTTAGACTGGCCAGTCCCATGACTTCCCAGGCTGCCGCCGGATGCTTGGCAGAACCTACAATGCCGACGGAAGACTGGAGGGCGTAGAGCGGGCTCGTTCCGATATCGCCATACACGACACCCAGAACAGCCAGAAGTGCGCCAAAGCCGCCGGGCTTCTTGTGGCCGCTAGCGCCCTCTGTGTCACCGAGTTCAGAAGTGTTTCCGTCTTTGTGCGCCTGTTCGATGGTCTGAAGGACTTCGCCGCTGTCCACCGGAACCCCGGCGCCGGGGTAAGGAGGGGAAGCGTGATCGCCGTCGTGTTCTGGCATCGGTGGTTCCATTTACGGGCATCGCAGGAAACCATCGCCTCACAGGGATGTGTCGAAGCGTGGTCTATTCCCCCTCATGACAAGATTTCTTACAGGGATGCAAGGTGCGCGTTAGGATCCGGTCATGGGGCGGGAGCCAAAAATGGCACTTCCAACCCTTACAAGGGTGGCGCCTTCGGCAATGGCTGTCTCGAAATCAGCCGACATGCCCATGGACACCACGGGGAGTCCGTGGTGCTGTGCAAGCTGTGTCAGGAAGTGGAAATGTGGAGCGGGATCTTCATCTTCTGGCGGGATACACATCAACCCACGCACCTTCGCTCCAAAGCGCAGCATTGAGGCCTTGATGAACGCGTCGGCTTCATCGCGTGGGATGCCAGATTTCTGTGGCTCGTTCCCTGTGTTGACCTGAATGAGCAACTCCGGAAGGCGGCCTGTCTTCTCTGCAGCCTTTTCCAGCGCATCAGAAAGGGCGGGGCGATCCAGAGTCTCGATCACATCTGCGATGCGACAGGCATCTACGGCCTTGTTGGTCTGGAGGCCACCGATGATGTGCAGGCGCAGGTCTGGCCAGGTCTCACGAAGCGCTGGAAACTTGGAGGCTGCTTCCTGAACGCGGTTTTCACCAAAGACGCGCTGACCGGCCTTCAAGGCCGCTTCCACGGCATCCTGCGGATGAAATTTGCTAACGGCAACGAGGCCCACATCCGTGGCAGAGCGGCCTGATGTTTCGCAGGCCTGAATGATGCGACTACGGATGGCGGAGAGATTTTCTGCAATCTGATCGGACATTGCGGCAGAAGACTCCATTGCGTCCGGCGCCGCAAGATGCGATTTCGGCAGCATGCGAGAGATCAACGCCCGATAATGACACAGAATACGCCCCCTCGCGGCTCCGGCCGTCCGAAGAACCCGTCCGCGTCCCGCCAGGGAGGACGCCGTCCGAAGCCGGGACAGGAGCGCCGCCCCAGTCCAGATCCGACACGTGATCTTGCCTTCGACATTGTCTGCGGTGTGGTCGAACATCGCCGTATGCTCGAAACGACGCTGGACCGTGCCGGGCCGATGGACCCGCGGGATCGTGCTTCTGCGCATCGTCTCGCGGCAACAACGTTACGGTACATGGGGAGCATGACTGAAATTCTTCAGCCGATGCTGCGCCGTGAGCCACCTGAGCCTGTGCGGTGTGCGTTGCTTCTGGGTGTGGCGCAACTGTTGCATCTGGAAACGCCACCGCATGCAGCGGTAGGCACGATTGTTGACCTGCTGCGTCGTCGCGGTCTGGCACCTTTCGCCGGGCTGGCGAATGCTGTGCTTCGGCGTGTGGCGCGTGAAGGGCGTGATCTTCTGGAAGGGCTCGATGACGCCAGACTGGATGTTCCGGCGTGGTTGTGGAGCGCCTGGGGCCATCGTGCACGCTCCATTTCCCGCGGACTGCATCGTGAGGCGCCGCTGGATCTGAGCCTGCGCCCGGGGGCGACGGTTCCTGAAGGTGGCGATGTCCTGCCGACGGGGACTGTGCGTTATCCGGCTGGGACACGGATTGCGACAATGGAAGGCTTCGAAGAGGGGCAGTTCTGGGCGCAGGATGTGGCTGCTGCCATGCCTGTGAAGCTTATGGGAGATGTCGCCGGGAAGACGGTGATTGACCTCTGTGCAGCCCCAGGAGGCAAGACGGCTCAGCTTTCTGCTGCCGGCGCAGATGTCACGGCCATCGAAAAGGAAGAGTCCCGCGCAGTTCGCCTGCGTGAGAACATCACCCGGATGCGCGCAACCGCTGAGACGATTGTTGCAGATGGGTTGAAATGGCGCCCGAAAGCACCGGTTGATGCGGTTCTGCTGGATGCACCGTGTTCAGCAACAGGGACGTTCCGCCGTCATCCGGATGTGCTGTGGATCAAACGCCCGCGTGACGTCACGGCATTGGCGGAAGGTCAGGACGCGTTCATTGACGCAGCGCGTGACATGCTGAAGCCGGGTGGCATGCTGATATATGCCGTCTGCTCTCTTCAGGATGAAGAGGGTCCAGATCGCATCGCAGCCGCGCTTGAACGCGGGGGCTGGAAGCATGTGCCGTTCACGGATGAAGAACTAGCGGACATGGCGATTGCCCGGACGGCGGAAGGATTTTTCAGAACACATCCCGGTCTCTGGTGGGATCGGGGCGGAATGGACGGCTTCTTTGCCGCCAGATTAATCCGCGTCTGAGACTTACAAGCCTGCCTGATTTTCAGGCGGGCTTTTTTTGCGTTCGCTCCGAAAATACCAATATTTTAGAAATAATATGCAAAATACTTTCGTGCGAAGGTTGCCCGCTCAACCTGCGAGTATTTACCGCGAAATCGTACCTCAATGCGTAGATGGAGAGCCTTTTGGGTCTTTATCAAAGTGCGCTTGTTTCCTCTAAAGGTATGAAAACAAACAGAATAATTTCAACGCACATGTGCTTTTGTAGCGCCAAGTTCTTTTATAAATATGTTTTTATGATCCAAAATATCTAATTCTAATATTTTTTTAAGGAGTATGGTCCGAAAAAACAAGAAGAGGACGAGAAAATGACAAAAAACAAGGCAGTAAAACCAGTATTTGCTCTGGCATTTATTCCATTATTTCTGGTGATGTCTGCATGTTCTGGTAGTGGATTCTCCGAGTCTTCTAAAAAGAATGAAAAATTTTCTCAGATGATTGAGAACATTTCACCGTACGGAAATACAATTCCAGATCGCGCCATGTTCTGATCAGCTGCATGGCTGGATCTGAGGTTTTTTAGAGCGTCATCTCTTGGGAGATGGCGCTTTATTTTTGTCCAAACCTGAAAGGACCTGACCTGCGGTTGGATACGTCGCAGGCAGGCTGGTGCGAAGATCTCCTTGCTTCCGATTTGGTGATATAGTTATGTAAATCACCAGAACGGAAATGAGGCGTACGAAATGGAGTCCCGGGCAGAGAAAATTGAGGAGGTGTGTTGTGGATGGTGCGTGGAATGAGAGCCAGCCGATCTATCAGCAGCTCCGGGACAGGGTGGTCGGCATGATGCTGGACGGCGCTGTCGCTGAGGGTGATGCAATCCCGTCGGTTCGACAGGTTGCAGCCGAATGTCAGGTGAATCCTTTGACCGTGATGAAGGCGTATCAGCAGCTTTCTGATGAAGGGCTGGTCGAGAAGCGTCGTGGTCTTGGACTGTTCGTCGCGCAGGGTGCGCTGGCGCGTCTTGGTGAGAGCGAACGTCAGAAATTCCTGACGGAACAATGGCCGGAAACGCTACGGACAATCCGTCGTCTTGGTCTCAGCCTGAATGATCTTCTCAAAGAGGGAGATGTCGCATGATCTGTATTGAAGCACAGGGTCTGCGAAAAGTGCATCGCGGGGGCAAAGGTGTTCTGGGCATTGACCTCAGTATTCCATCAGGCCGGATTGTCGGGCTGATCGGGCCTAATGGCGCAGGCAAGACGACGGCTCTGAATGCCATTCTGGGTCTTGTCCCCTATGAAGGTTCCCTCAGGGTTCTGGGGCGTGATCCCTGGCGTGAGCGCGAAGCGATGATGCAGGATGTCTGCTTTATTGCCGATGTGGCTTTGCTGCCGCGCTGGATGAAGGTCTGGCAGGTTCTGGACTATGTCGAAGGCGTTCACCCACGGTTTGACCGAAGCCGGGCGGAGCACTTTCTCTCCCGGACAGACATTCAGAAGCGTTCCCGGGTACGGGACTTGTCCAAGGGTATGGTCGCGCAACTTCATCTGGCGCTGGTCATGGCTATTGATGCCAAGCTGCTGGTGCTTGATGAGCCGACGCTGGGGCTGGACCTGCTGTATCGTCGCGAATTCTACATCACGCTTCTTAATGATTACTTCGATCATGACCGCACCATTCTGGTGACGACCCATCAGGTCGAGGAAATCGAGGATATCCTCACGGATGTGATCCTGATCGGGGATGGTCGCATCACGTTGCAGGACAGCATGGAAAATCTGGCGCAGCGTTTCGTGGAACTGAAACCCAGAGCGGAGACTTCGGACGCTGCCCGACATCTGGGGCCGATCAGTGAAAGGCTCATCATGGGGCAGCCGATCATGCTTTTCGATGGTGTGCCGCACAGTGAACTGGCGGCCCTTGGCGAAACACGCCAGCCGCGACTGGCCGATCTGTTTCTGGTGCTGATGGGACAGAACCGCGGGAACAGGAAAGGGGCAGGGGCATGAGCAAATATGGAAAAATGACGTGGCCGCTGAAGCAATACGTCTGGTCTGTCAGGCGAGAGCTTTGGGGAAACCGGTTTTTGATACTCGGCCCCTTGGTAATGGTTTGTCTGCCATTGGTTCTTCTCTGCTTGCAGCTGCACACGAGTCACCTCAAGGTCATAAAAGGGACGGCAGAAAGTGTTCCACCAATCCTGATGTTCAGGATCACGGCGGAAATGCTGTTTGGGATCGCCAATGTCGCAGCCCTGACGGTGGGGTGCATCTATGCGCTCGGTACGTTCTATAATGAACGTAAGGACCTGTCGGTGCTTTTCTGGAAGTCTCTGCCTGTCTCGGACCGATTGAGTGTGGCGGCCAAGGCGAGTGTTGTGCTTGCGATCGGCCCTCTTTTGTCGCTGTTTTTAAGCTGGGTGGCGACGATCGTGCTTATTGTCGCGACTGCACAGGCATACGGAATTTCTCCGGTGGGTCTGGCAAAACAAGCCAGTGTAGGTCATCTGATAATCGATGATGTTGCCTATATCGTGCTGAATACTCTGTGGTGGTTACCGATTTATGCCGTTCTGTTCCTGGTCTCAGCCAGTGTCAGAACCGTGCCTGCTGTGTGGGTATTAGGGGGACTGGCGGGTCTCTATATTGTGGAAGCCATTGGTCTGCGTACGAACCATATTACGGGCATCATATGGGACCGCTTTTTGCATTTTCCCGGGACTGGCTTCCACGATGCCCAGATGAAGATCCTCGCCACCCAGTCTGATGGGTTTGATGTACAGCATACGCCAACAGATAAGATCGTAACCGGACATCTGGACTTTCTAGCCCTGTTTTCGATGCCTTCACTTTGGTGGGGTGTGTTGCTGGCGGCAGTCTGCCTCGTTCTGACAGTCTGGCTGCGTCGCCGGGCAGAGCCTATCTAGGCAAAATGCAAACCCCTCCGTCTGTGTTCCAGACGGAGGGGCCTCGGAGTTCAGTCTCCGGATGATTCAAAAATTTCTTCCAGTGTCTGGGCCATCACGTCTCCATCGAGCGTTTTGCTCAGCCAGATCTCAACACCAATCAGGCCTTGGTTGACCAGCATTCCCAAGCCATCGAGGGTCGTGCAGCCTTGCGCGTGGGCTTCCTGAAGGAAGCGTGTTTGAGGTGGGTTGGGAATGACGTCCGCAACAATCTGCCCTTTGGTCAGGCTTTTGATGTTCACAGGAGGAATCGCCTCCGGATCACCAAGGCCGATGGATGTGGCATTGATAACGATATCTGTGCCTTCGGGAACGGAAACGTCGCCCTCCCAGGGTTTGGCTTCGGCATCTGCGCTCGAGTTGTCACGCACAAGTGCAGCAATGGTCTCGGCTTTCTTAACGTCACGATTGACGACGGTGAGATGGGCGACGCCGGCCAGTGCCAGTTCAACGGCAATCGCACGTGCAGCTCCACCTGCACCAAGAAGGAGAACGCGTTTTCCGGCTGGATCTGTGATCTCTTTCAAGGACGCCAGAAACCCCTTGCCGTCCGTGTTATGGCCCGTCAGGCGCCCGTCTTTGATGGCGACGCAATTAACTGCCCCGATCAGTTTTGCAGACTCATCCAAAGCATCGAGATGCTCCAGAACCGCGACCTTATGGGGCAGGGAGCAGTTGAACCCGACCCATTCCATGGCTTTGGCACCTTTGACGGCGTCGGCAAGATTGTCTGCCTTGACGTCACAGTTGATGTAACGCGCGTTCAGCCCTTCATGGATGTATGCGGCTTCGATCATGGCGACAGTCGGATTGTCTGCGCATGGTGTCGAAAATGATCCTGTCAGAATGCTGCGAAAGTTCTGGTCACTCATGCCTTGGCTCTCCTGTGTTGGGGCGTCCCTGACATAGAAAGACATGCTGAACAGATTGAAACCGCCTTTGAGCGGTTCAGGCTATGGATGGCAGAGAAGTGATGAGGAGAGGGAGCTAAGCCGCCAGTGTGATGATCGTCCGCAGGCCACCTTCGCCACGGTTCTGAAGGCGCACGTCACCCCCCTGTGCCCGCAGGATTGTTCGGGCGATGGAAAGCCCCAGGCCGGTGCCCCCTGTTTCACGGTTGCGGCTGGTCTCGATCCGCACGAATGGCTCAAAAACCCGCTCTAGCTCGCTTTCAGGCAGGCCGGGGCCGTTGTCCTCGATAATGATGCGGGCGATGCGGTCTTTTTCTTTCTTCTGGGAGGGCGGAATGAGCGTGACATGCGCACTGCCACCATACTTCAGAGAATTGAGAATAAGATTGTTCAGTGCGCGTTTCAGCGCCACGGACCGGGCCTGAATCCGGACTGGTTGTACGGGCAACTCATAGATCAGCGCGTCTGCCTGCTGCGGGTGGCTTTCTGCCGCTTCGTCCATGATGGTTTGCAGCAGGGTGCGCAGATCAAGGGAGACAACCTGTTCATTAGAGGCGCTGTCCCGACCGAAAGCCAGTGTGGCGGCCACCATGGCTTCCATTTCATCAAGATCCGCCAGAATCTTGTTGCGGAGTTCATCATCGTCAATGAATTCGGCACGCAGCTTCAGCCGGGTAATTGGCGTGCGCAGGTCATGCCCGATTGCGGTCAGCATGAGCGTCCGGTCCGACACAAAACGGCGGATCCGCATGGACATCGTATTAAAAGCAATCGCCGCCCGACGGATCTCCGAGGGGCCGTTTTCAGGTAAAACCGTTGAGCTGTTGACGTCTCGACCAAGCGCTTCCGCGGCAGTGGCCAATGTCGTGACCGGGGCAATCAGGCGGCGTGTGGCCCAGACGATCAGCGCCCCTCCGAAGAGAGACATCATCAGGAATGCGATGATGAATGTCGGAGCTTCGAGCGGGTTGGGCAGGGGCATGACGTAACGGACGACAAGCCAGCAATGACCATCCGGCAACAGCATCGATGTGGAATGTGTCCGAAGTTCCTGCCCAGCCCAGATCTCCAGTGGGTAAAGAGAGGAAGGAAGGAACGATCCCCGCATGAAGGGGGGGATCTCTCGATATCCTTCACGCCCGCTGCTACCCGGCCCGTACCAGCCTTCATGAGGCTGCTCAAAACCGTGTTCATTAGGGAAAGGCGCGTGCTCAGGGGAGCCGAAAGGGTGTTCCCTGCTCTCTTCCCCGGGCGGTAGCGCCCCAGGGCCTCCTGGTTCCATCAACCCTCCGGGGCCAAACGGAGCCGGGCCGGGACCGAAACCGGGAGGCGGGGCATGAAAGCGCCCGGGAGCGAGCCCGCCCGGCGCGAAAAAGGGAAGCGGAATTTTGTGGCTATGGATGTCCTGATCCGGCGTTCCAAGCAGAAGAACTGTTGTATTCGACGGGATGTGCAGGTCGTCTATGGCGTTCTTCCGGTCTTCCTCCTTTGTTTCCGCAATCGTGCGATAAATGGAAAAGACCTGGATCTGGTAGTCATGCATCTGGCTGCGTTCAGCCAGATCAAGACGGTCGAGCGCGTGGATTCCCAGTCCTGCAAGTTCAATGACGGCCAGCCCGACAATCAGAAGCAGGCTGGTGCGAGCGACAAGGGAACTGGGAAAAAAGCGCACTTTCAGACGCGTTCGACTTCTGCTGCAAGAACATAGCCGCCACCGCGCACGGTCTTGATGACCTGTGCATTCCTGCCGTCATCTTCCAGCTTGCGACGCAGGCGGCTGATGGCGACGTCAATGGCACGGTCGAACGGTCCAGCCTGACGGCCGCGAAGCAGCTCAAGCAGCATGTCTCGGGTCAGGACGCGGTTGGCGCGTTCCAGCAGCGCGATCAGAAGATCGTATTCGCCACCCGTCAGGGAGATTTCTGCTCCATCAGGGTTGAGCAGACGGCGGCGGACAGGATCGAGGCACCAGCCGGCAAACATGATCTTGCGGGTATCTGTGGCCTGGCGCTTTTCGGAGGCATCAACTGTCCGGCGCAGAACAGCGCGAATGCGGGCGAGGAGTTCGCGGGGATTGAACGGCTTGGCAACGTAATCGTCCGCGCCAAATTCCAGACCGATGATCCGGTCGGTTTCATCGCTCATGGCCGTCAGCATGATGATGGGAACATTATCCTGGGTACGCAGCCAGCGCGCGACTTCAAGGCCGCTTTCGCCCGGAAGCATCAGGTCCAGAACCACAAGCTGGTAATGACCATTGGCCCAGGCTTTTCGGGCTTCACGACCATCGCGCGCAGCCGTGACGCGAAAGTGGTTCCGTTCGAGGAACTTGCTCAGAAGCTCCCGGATTTCACGGTCATCATCGACGACCAGAAGATGGGGAAGGGTTTCTGTACCCATGATGATGTTACCTTCCATCGGCTTGTGGCGCGGTTCAGGTCCGCCGCGCCACTTTCGTGCTTACGCCAGCCAGGAGGGAACCGGGAGGTTTTTCGCACGAAGGAACTCAGGGTTGAACAGCTTGGACTGATACCTTGCCCCTCCATCGCACAGGATTGTAACAATCGTATGTCCAGGACCAAGCTTCCTTGCAGTTCGGATAGCTGCTGCAACATTGATGCCTGACGAACCACCCACTGACAGGCCTTCTTCTGCCGTCAGGGCAAAGATCTGCTCCAGCGCTTCCGGGTCTGCAATTCGCTCTGCATCATCAGGTGCGCAGCCCTCAAGGTTGGCTGTGACGCGTCCTTGGCCAATGCCTTCCGTGATGGAACCGCCGCTGATGGTCAGATCGTTGGACTTGACCCAGCCATAGAGTGCCGAACCTTCCGGATCAGCCAGAACGATTTTTGGGGCCATCTTGCCTGCCGCCGCAGCCTGTTCCCGCAGGCCCATTCCGATGCCTGCCAGAGTGCCGCCGGTGCCGCAGGCGCAGGTGAAGGCATCAATCTTTCCGCCCGTCTGGTTCCAGATTTCGACGGCTGTCGTGGTGCGATGGCCGTCGCGGTTGGCGGTATTGTCGAACTGGTTAGCCCAGAAAGCACCAGTTTCTTCTGCCAGACGACGCGACACATGAACGTAGTTGCCTGGGTCACGGAAGGGCTTGGCGGGGACCAGTCGCAGGTCTGCGCCGATCATGCGCAGAAAGTCGAGCTTTTCGCGGCTCTGGGTTTCCGGCACGACGATGATCGCCTTGCAGCCCATGGCCTGGGCCACCAACGTCAGTCCGATGCCAGTATTTCCAGCCGTTCCTTCGACAACAGTTCCGCCGGGCTTGAGAGCGCCAGTGCGGAAAGCATCTTCGATGATGGCAAGTGCCGCACGGTCTTTGACCGATCCGCCGGGGTTCATGAACTCCGCCTTGCCGTAGATGTCACAGCCGGTTTCTTCGGAGGCGCGCTTCAGACGGATGAGCGGCGTTCCGCCAATGGCGGCCGTCATGCTGGAGGAGGTGCTCTGCCACCCTGCCGAAACGGACTGGTGTGGGCTGGTGATGTCAGTCATACGTTCACTCCTGTGCTAACGGAATTATAGACCGCGTTTTGTAGGGATGAGGAAGGCCATGAAGGAACTGACAGCAAAGCAGGCATGGGACGTGCTTGCAAATGAAGCCGACAGCATCCTCGTCGATGTGCGGACACCTGTGGAATGGGCGGAGATTGGCCTGCCCGATTCTTCTGCCCTGCCAAGGCCCGTTGTGTGTCTGACGTGGCAGCCGGGTTTGGAACAGATGTTTCTGGAAGGACTGCTGAATGCTGTGCCTGATCAGAACAGTCGCGTCCTGTTTCTGTGCCGGTCAGGGATGCGCTCCCATAATGCAGCGCTTCTGGCTGAACATGCCGGATATGCGGATGTAAGCAATATCGTCGACGGCTTCGAAGACAAGCATGGCCCCGGCACGGGCTGGCGCGCCGGGGGACTGCCATACGTTCACATGCCGCTGTCAGGTTCCTGATCGGCGTCATAACGAACTTCAAGGACGACGCACCACGGATAGCGGCTGTCGTAGCTGTGGCCTGAGCCATCAGCGACCCGCCCGTTCGCATCTGTGGGAACATGTGTCAGGGATACGGCGTCGTCCACATTGCCACCAACGATGCTCAGCTCATGACCGAAAGGCTGGTCATTCTGATTGACCGCGGTGACGATGCCGCAATGAGCCGGGAACCCGTAAGACGTAGGCAGCATCGAGAATGTCACGGTCTTGCTACGGCCACGGCCTACGCAGATCAGATCGCCGATTTTTGGGGTGTAGCTTCCCGGATCATGCGCGCTGACACCGCTGGACTGCCCACTGGCGGCCGCGTTGATATAGGTCGCGTGGTTGGGTGAATACGGGAAGCGGTCATTCGCCCCTGCGACACG
Source organism: Gluconobacter sp. P5H9_a (assembly GCF_018812085.1). Classification (NCBI taxonomy): domain Bacteria; kingdom Pseudomonadati; phylum Pseudomonadota; class Alphaproteobacteria; order Acetobacterales; family Acetobacteraceae; genus Gluconobacter; species Gluconobacter sp. P5H9_a. The sequence goes on along the minus strand of NZ_JACRVW010000005.1, from coordinate 233,087 downwards.
CATGACGTAGGAAATGAATGCCGCTGACCAGGCGTAGTGTCCGTCATGCGCGGCGTCGAAGCGTGTGCCGTTCGCATCGGTCTTACCCGTCCAGCCAGCTTCCGTTTCATACGGGTCCTGGCCGATCCACCAGTATTCACCCACGCGCTGCCACAAGCCGGGAATACGTTCCGGCTTCAGGGCAGGATCCGTGGGTTCTGGTCGGTCTTCCGGATCGTCATCAGCTACAGGTGCGCCGAACATGCGCCATTCCCGCAGGGCAATAGCTGCGACGTCCTGACGGTTGAAAGGCTCAAAATTACGGCTGGCAAAGTCCGGAACGTGGCTGTTGTAGCCCACCGGGCCTGTCGTGCCGTTCGCATACTGTGCGTTGGGAGTCTGGGCCGGATACGGACGGACACTGTTCTGACTGGCGCAGCCGGTCAGTGCGAACAGGGCGGCCGTAGCAGCTGTTCGCCAGAAAATATGCGAGTCTGACACAATCATCCTCATGCTGGCTCGATGAACCTGCATCTTGAACGGCAAGTGCGATGGAGCGTCAAGGGCAGGACCTCGCATGTGGGAAAGAGAGGCCGTTTATTTAGAGAACGGAAGGAAAGAACCGTACGGCTCCTTCAATCAAAATGGCGGGTGCAAAAGGTATAAGAAGGAAAAATATATGCTTTAGGCGTCTTCTGGCCTTATCCGGACCGTCTCGAAAGGACAGGAGAAGGAAAACCAGAGCAACAACCGAAATGACTGGAGCAAGACAGATATAGGTCATGAGACCCAACGCCCAGGAAATCATACCGAGACTTTGATGCTCTGCTGGGTCCCAGCCCATCGCGAAACCAGTGAGGAATAAAGGTATCAATTTGACGAGCCATGAACTCAAACCTGCATAGACGATAAGTAACGTCCGAAAGACTTGGGAGTGGGGACGCAAGGGGGCAGGCGGCAGGACACGCTCTGGTGAAATGTGGGGCAGAACGTACATGTAACCATTCGTTTCAAACGATTCGAATGGTTACAATGTGCCTGTATCAGTTGTCCGGGAAAAGGGTCTTTAGCCCTTCTCCGGAAGCATCACACCGGCCACGTTCGGTGATCAGTCCGGTCACCAGACGGGCTGGTGTTACGTCAAAAGCCGGATTGGCCGCGGGGCTGTTATCCGGTGCAATGCGGACGCGTCCCGGAGCACCGTTATCCGTCAGGCCCGTCATGAACAGGACTTCGTTCTGGCTACGCTCTTCGATTGGGATTTCCTTTACCCCATCGCGAACACGCCAGTCGATCGTAGAAGACGGGAGTGCCACCCAGAATGGAACATTGTTGTCCTTGGCGGCCAAAGCTTTGAGATAGGTGCCAATCTTGTTGGCCACATCGCCCTGTGCGGTCACGCGGTCCGTGCCAACAATGACCATGTCCACATCGCCAGCCTGCATGTAGTGGCCGCCAGCATTGTCCGCGATGACGGTATGCGCGACACCATGGCTGCCGAGTTCCCAGGCCGTGAGTAGACTACCCTGATTGCGGGGGCGGGTTTCATCCACCCAGACATGCACCGGGATGCTTTCGTCGTGCGCCATGTAGATGGGGGCTAGTGCTGTTCCCCAGTCTACTGTGGCAATCCAGCCGGCATTGCAGTGCGTGAGAAGATTGACGCGGCCTGTCTTACCCTTGCGCTCCCAGATTTCGCGGATCAGGTCCAGTCCATGGCGGCCGATGGCTTCATTGACCTGCACGTCTTCATCACAGATCGCATCGGCTTCCACATATCCGGCTTCAACGCGCTCTGCTGGCGTGAGTGCGCGCAGACGCGTCACCATGCGTTCAATGGCCCAGCGCAGGTTGATGGCGGTCGGGCGTGTCTCGATCAGATCGGCAGCCGCTTTTTCCAGCGCAGCATCGGATGCGTCGTTCTGAAGGGCAAAAACCAGACCATAGGCCGCGACAGCACCAATCAGCGGAGCACCCCGAACCTGCATGCTGCGGATTGCATGCGCGACAGCGCCGACGTCGCGGAGTTCAAGCACCTCTACTTCCCATGGGAAGCGGGTCTGGTCGAAAATGCGGATGCTTTTGGCGTCGTCAGACGGGCGCCAGATGCTGCGATAGGCAATGCCATTGATCTTCATTGAGTGCTCCTGGGAGGCGCTCCGGCATTCAGGGCGCGGAACAGAAAAAACGTCTTATAGCGCATGTGCGCGATACATTCGGTGAACTCAAGAGCAGAAACCCCCCGGTCGTATTGCGCGTTAGGCGGATATTGCCTTGCGAGGGTCCAGAAACCAGTAGTATGAATTGTATTACGTTTCGTGTCTGGATTCTCTTTCTAGCTGTAGGGAAAGATAATGGCCTCTCTCGTGAACCCCGGAAATACCGCCGTGCGCGCGTCTGACGCTCAATCACGTCTTTCCACAAAAAGCAGGTCCGACAACATGACGGCTCTGGAAAAATACCGGCAGCTGCGAGAGAATCGTAAGGTGGTGCGCCGCCGGAAACTTGAGCAGGAAAAGCGTCAGCTTTCTTCCTGAGCACGCCCTCTTTCACTCTTCTGCCTCAGGCTGTTAAGCCTCTTCCTCTACTCGGGTCCTGTTTTGCCGGGTCGGATCTGGAAAGGGCATGAGTAGTGTCTCTGCGTGTACTGACGGTTCTGCCGCCGCGTGAACTCTACGCTGAAGGCCACGCTGGCGCGATTTCCCTGCTCGTCAGCCGCATGGCCCTCTGTGATGATCGGATTATCGGCAGAGCTGTATCGGGCGTTCCGTTGCCGGGCGGCAAATTTGTTCCGCTAAAGCGTGTCATATGGCCGCTTCCTCAACGCCTGAAATATGCATTGTCCTGCGTTCGCGCAGCCCGACACTTTCAGCCTGATCTGATCGAGGTTCATAACAGGCCGGATCTGGCCATGGCGCTGTCCCGTGTCGCTCCCGTTCGATTGATCCTGCACAATGATCCGCGCTCTATGAGGGGCGCCAAAACTGCGAAAGAAAGGTCTCGGCTCGCTACGAAAGTGCTGGTCTGCGCTGTTTCGCAATGGGTCGCGACATGTTTTGCGGAAGGCTGCGATGAGCCGCCACGTATCGAAATTCAGCCCAACTGTGTGGATCTGTCCGTATTACCAGCTGAGCGCCCCCGGCAGCAGCAGGTGCTATTCGCAGGACGGGTTGTCGCGGATAAGGGTGTGGATGCTTTTGTCTCAGTCTGGGCTGGCCTTCGCCATAAATATCCGGACTGGACAGCTGTCATTATGGGCGCTGACAGATTTGGCCCGGATTCACCGGAAACTCCGTTTTTGACCCGGCTGCGGCCTCAGGCAGCACAGGCTGATGTGCTGATGACGGGCTATCGGTCCCATCCGGATGTTCTGGAGGCCATGTCGGAAGCGGCCATTGTTGTTGTGCCAAGCCGCTGGCCGGAGCCATTTGGCATGACGGCGCTGGAAGCCATGGCGTGCGGGGCAGCTGTGATCGTCTCGCCATTTGGCGCGCTGCCGGATGTAGTCGGGGACGCGGCCCTGCTAGCGGCCCCGGATGCTTCCGGAGCGCTAGAGGCGGCGTTGGGTCAACTGATGGATAACCCGGCACTCAGAGCGGAGCTGGGCCGTAAGGGCCGCGAACGGGCTGCTCTGTTCAGTCTGGAGGCTGCCCGCGTGCGCCTTGTCGCGCTGCGTCAGGCAGCTATTGCTTTCAGTCGCGGTTCGGTGGCCCCATGAAGGTCGGGTCAATCGCATCCGGGACGTGACGTGCCAGAATTTCGTCCACGGCCTTCTTTTCTTCGTCGGTTAGAGACCAGCCGAAGACATCCTTCACACCGGAGACCTGTTCAGGCTTGCGTGCACCCCAAAGAGCGATGACTGGCCCCTGATCCAGAACCCAGCGTACGGCGAAGGCGAGAACGGACTTGTCGCGCTTGGCGGCCAGCTCCTTGAAGTCTTCGACAGCGGCGAGATAGCTCTCGAACTTCGGCTTCTGGAACTTCGGATCACCTGAACGCAGGTCGTCCTTCGGGAAGGTCGTATCCTTGTTCATCTTGCCGGAGAGAAGCCCGCGGCACAGTGCGCCATAAGCGAGCACCACGGCGTTATTCTTCTTGGCGTATGGGAGAATATCTTTTTCGCAGGTGCGTTCGAAAAGGTTTAGCGGGGGCTGAATTGTTGCGAGTGGAGCAACTTCGCGGAAAATATCCATCTGCTCTGGGGAGAAATTGCTGACGCCGAGCGCCCGGATCTTACCTTCTTGATGAAGTTTCTGCAGTTCGCGTGCGCTTTCATCAATGGGCGTCTTGTCATCGGGCCAATGGATCTGTTCGAGATCGATCGTCTCGACCCGCAGGCGGCGAAGGGAATCTTCCACTTCCTTGCGGATGCGGGCAGGGCGGGAATCACGGAAAACCTTGCGGTCTTCGGGTTTATCATCCGTCCAGTTCAGGCCCAGCTTTGTCGCGACGAAAGCCTTGTTTGGCTTTTCGGCCAGTGCCCGGCCAACAACTTCTTCTGAGTGCCCGAAGCCATAGACGGGGGCTGTGTCGATGAAATTGATGCCGTCATCGAGAGCTGCATGGATGGTGCGAACGCCGTTTTCATCGTCCGGCCCGCCCCACATCCAGCCGCCAATGGCCCAGGTGCCAAGAGCCACGCGGGAAACCGGAGTGTCGATGCCGGGAATGAGAATGGTGTCTGAGGACATGCCTGTCTCCATAAGAAAGGGACTGTTTCAAAAAAGCGCATTCGGATGGAGGTGGTTGCATGGAAAGTCGAAACCCGCCATCCACAATGTTCATGCGCCTGTCTTCTTTTTCCCTGACCCGCCTCGGCCAGTGGCTTGCTGTTCTGCTGCCGCTGACACTCACGCATCTCAGAGGGCTGGCGGAAGCAGACCTCGATATTCTTGCCGTTCTGCTGTTGGTGCAGTCGGCACGAACGCGGCAATGGGACTGGGCAAGAGAGCCCTGGGTCATCGCGACCTTCTGTTGGTGGGGCTGGCAGGTTTTGTGCACAGTCTGGGTCTCGCCCGGTCATGGGGCACTGGGCCAGTCTCTGGCAGCCATTCGCTTTCCGCTGGCTGCTGCAGCGCTGGGCTGCTGGCTGTTACGCGATGACGTCTGGCGCAAAAGGGCGCTTTGGGTCACGTGTGGATGCGGCCTTTACATCGCATTCCAGATTATGATTCAGGCGGCGTTCGGACGAAATCTGTTTGGCGTGCCGCGCTTTCATGATGGCACTCTCACAGGCCCTTACACGCACCCCCGTGCCGCTGCCCCGCTGTCACGCCTTATTCTGCCGATGCTGATGCTTGGTTGTACTTTGATCGGGGGGTGGAAAAGTCGTTGGTCCCGCACTCTGGGGCTCTGTGCTGCGACGGTTCTTGCTGTGGCCGTCATGGTCCTCGCGGGGCAGAGAATGCCATTCGCACTTTCGCTGTTCGGAATTGGCATCTGCGCGCTTCTGTATCGGCCGATGCGCCCGGCAGCGCTTGTCGCGGCGGCAATGATGCCGCTTCTGATCTTTGCCGCAAGTGCGCTGTCGCCCGGTAGCTTCTCACATCTCGTTGTGCTTGCCCGGCAGCAGTTGACGCATTTTAGCCAGTCTCCTTACGGCGAGATTTACACTCATGCTGTGGTGATGGCGCAGGAACATCCTTTGCTGGGGCAGGGCTATGACGCCTATCGCCATCACTGTGATGACCCGGCGACGTTCCACGGTCTGTCGTGGCTTTCCATGGCAACGCCAGAAAAAGGCTGGCGCGATCTCTGTGTTCAGCATCCGCACAATCATTATCTTCAGGCTCTGGTAAATGCTGGTATTCCGGGCCTGATCCTGTTTGTGCTGATGGTGGCCTGCTGGCTCAAGGCGCTCTGGCCAGGGCGGCAGGGTTCAGCCATTGCAATCGGTCTTTTTGCCGCGGTCTTCATTCAGGAATGGCCCATCGCGTCCTCTTCGGATTTCATGAATCTGCCGTTGGGTGGATGGGGATTTCTGATGCTCGGTCTGGGGGTGGCCTATCGCAACGGCTTTCAAGACACCGCGCGCGGGCCTATATCGTAAGCAGATTACGGAGGCACCCCAATGTCCAGCACCAGTGATCCGGCACGCGCCGGAACCGTTCCCGTTACTGTTCTGACCGGCTTTCTTGGCGCCGGTAAAACCACCCTGCTGAACCATATCCTGACTGCTGAGCACGGCCGCAAATATGCCGTGGTTGTCAATGAGTTCGGTGAGCTTGGCGTGGATAACGACCTCGTGGTGGATGCCGACGAGGAAGTGTTCGAAATGAACAACGGCTGCATCTGCTGTACCGTGCGTGGCGATCTGATCCGCATTCTCGGCGGGCTGCTGCGCCGTCGTGGTCGTTTTGACGGGATCATTGTCGAGACGACCGGTCTTGCCGATCCGGCGCCTGTCGCACAGACGTTTTTTGTGGATGAGAACATCCGCGAGAAGGCCCGGCTTGATGCTGTCGTGACAGTTGTTGATGCCTTCAACATCATGCAGACGCTGGAAGAAAGCCCGGAGGCCGTCAGTCAGCTCGCATTTGCGGATGTGATCGTTCTGAACAAGACCGATCTTGCCGATGAAGAGCGCCGCAAGGAAATCGTTGCCCGCATTCGCCAGATCAATGCCGTGGCTGAAATTCACGAAGCCCAGCATGGCGGCGTGAAGCTGACAGACATTCTGGACCGTGGTGGCTTTGACCTTCAGCGCGCCCTGTCCACGATGCCGGATTTTCTGGAAAACGATCACCATTCCCATGAAGAGGGCATCGTCAGCATTTCCCTCTCTGTGAAGGAGTTGATTGACCAGCGGCGTTTCCAGGCCTGGATTGGCGCGCTTCTGCAGGAACAGGGTGGTGATATCCTGCGCTCCAAAGGCATTCTGCACTTTAAGGGTGAAGATCAGCGCTTTGCGTTTCAGGCCGTGCACATGATGGCAGATGGTGACTTCATCGGCCCCTACCGTGAGGGAGAAAGCCGGGATTCCCGTCTGGTTTTCATCGGCCGTAATCTGAACCGCCCGCAGCTTCGTCGCGGCTTTGAAAGCTGCATCGCGGAATGACACGGGAAATCATTGAAGATCGCGGCGCAGAACGCCGCTTCGAAAGCCCGATCATCGGCGTTGCGTCGTCACGTGATGGCAAGACTTTGGCTGCGGCCACGGCGGACGGTGAGATCATTCTCATTCCACGCGACAAGATGAATACGCTTGGCGCCTGGACGGTTCTCTCGGTTCACGAGGGGGCGTTGTGCCTGTCACAGGACAGCCTGCCGGATGCATTCCTGACGGGCGGTGAGGACGGAAAGCTTGTCCGCACTTATGCTGATGGCCGAACACAGGTTCTGAGCGAAGGGCGCCGATGGGTCGATTGCATTGCGTCATCCACCACGCATTTCGCGTTCTCGGCTGGCCGGGAGCTTGAAGTCCGGGCGGCTGAAGGCACGACAACGCTTAAGAAGCTGGATCATCCGTCATCTGTGACGGGCATTGTTTTTGATGCCAAAGGCAAGCGTGTTGCGGCCTCGCATTACAACGGTGCGTCTGTCTGGTTCGTGCAGGCCAAGGTCGATACGGTGCGCCCGTTCGAATGGAAAGGCAGCCATATTGGCATTGCCATTCATCCGGGTGGGGAGGCTCTCGTGACGTCCATGCAGGAAAATGACCTGCATGGCTGGCGTCTGGCAGATGGACACAACATGCGCATGAGCGGCTATCCCAAGCAGGTGCGGTCCATGGCGTTTACGCGCAATGGCCGTTGGCTGGCGACGGCCGGGGCGGATGCCATTGTGCTGTGGCCGTTCTTCGGTGGTGGCCCGATGGGCAAGGCACCGTCCGAGCTGGCCCGTCTTCCGGGGCTGTTTGTCAGCGCTGTTTGCCCCAACCCGAAGGAAGACATCATTGCGGCCGGCTACGAAGACGGGACTGTTCTTCTGGCTGAGATCGGGGGCGGGGACCAGCGTGTGCTGCCTCTCTGCTCAGGCCAGAAAGCTGCCCGTGGCAAGGTGACGTCCGTGTCCTTTACCCCGCAGGGCGGGGCTATCGTCTTTGGAACGGAAGATGGAACAGTTGGTATTGTGGATCTGTCCGCAGCAAGCTGAGTGTCGCTTCAGACCGTCATGAAAAGGAGGCCTTTGGGCCTCCTTTTTTGCGTTCAGGCTGTGAAAAACTGGCTCAGCCCCATCCCACGCAGACCTCGGCGATAGGCGATGGAACTGCGATCTGCCATCACATGCGCCTCGAGGTTGGGGTCAAGAGGCAGGTTTTCCGGCTTCTGCGCCTCAACAATCTGACGGTCTTCTTCAAAGACGCGGCGATTGAATTCGTAAACATCCTCAACGGAGCCAGTCGTATCGAAATTTCGGCAGATTGGCGCGAACATGCGTGTCACACGAGCCGAAACCGGTGAGGCTGCATTCATGATGACGAGCCTGCCATCGTTCGGGAAGTGGATTTCCAGCGTTGCCGTGAAGGGCAGGAAAACCCGGAAATGCCGGAGCCATTCGAAGTCCGCAAACTCTTCAACGCCCAGAAGCCCGTGCGGAAAGTTGGAGACGTTGCTGCGATATTCAGCCTCGAACCCCGTTTCCGTCAGCTTGGGTGAATAGGATGGAACGATCGGGTTTTCAGGGTCTGCAAAAGTCTCGGTGTGGACGAAGGCAAAATGTGCCACGTCAATAAAGCCTTCGACCTGACGTCCTGCGAAGCCCTTGATGTCGATGGACGGGCAGGTGATCTGCTGGAAGGCTGGATCGTCCCAATGCGGCATCGGTGGGAGATTGATTTCTCCTTCAGGGCGCAGGCACGTCCAGATGAGGCCGAACCGCTCTACAACGGGGTAGGTCTTCAGGTGGAGCTTCGGCGGGATCTTGCTGTCTGGATGCGCAGGGACACGCACGCAACGACCATCCTGGCCAAACCGAAAACCATGATAGGCACAGGCAATCGTCTCGCCGTTTCCATTGCCCATGCTCAATGGCACCCCACGATGAGGGCACAGATCATCGGCAATGACGATATCATCTCCAGAGCGGTAAATGACGAGAGGTGCATCCAGCAGAACCGCTCCGAGCGGGCGCTCCCCGAGTTCACGGGAGAGGGCGACCGGGTGCCAGGACTTGGCAAGGATCTGCCAGTCTGCGGGTTCGAACGTACAGTTCCGTGGCAGGTCAACGGATGCGGCAGAGAGGCTGGCGCAGGCTGCGGTCATGGTTAGGGTCCCCGCGGGCTGAAGAACGGACTCGCAGAGCATTCCATGGATCATGCGTTCTCTGATATATTATAAATATGATTGAAGCGTTCTAATAATGAGGCATGATGAGCGGAGCGAATTGCCTCAAATGCCCCAATACGGCATGTATGAAACGAAATCGAAATGAGGTGCCTGTATGTCCAGACTGTCTCTTCCGCCTCATTTAAAGACGCTTTTTCTGTTTCTGGAATACCGCGCCTGGGCTGACAGGCTGGCATACGAAACGCTGTTACAGTTGCCCCGGTTGGAGATTGTGAAGCCGCGGCAGACGACGTTCAGCACCATTCTGGGTACGCTGAACCATGTGTATGTCGTTGACGACATTTTTCGTCATCATCTTCAGGGGAAGGATCACGGTTATCGGTCACGTCAGACCGACCAGATACCTGATCTCAAGACGCTCTGGCAGGCAACACAGTCCATGAACGAGTGGTATCTGGCTGCCGTGAAACAATGGAGCGTGGACGATCTGAACTGTCCGGTTTCATTTACATTTGTTGATGGACAGCCTGGGCGGATGACCCGTGAGCAGATCATTCTTCATGTCGTCAATCACGCTACTTATCACCGTGGTTTTGTGGGCGACATGCTCAAGCAGATCCCGGAGAACTGGCCATCCAATGACCTGACGGTGTTTCTCCGGGATGAGGATCAGCGGTCTGTGTGACCAAGATCCTGCTCAGGCGCGATGACGTCCCGGACACGCTGTTTGAGCTCTTTGGGGCCAGGAAATCCCCCATCGCGCTTGCGTTCCCAGACGAGCACGTCATCAACATGAATTTCAAAGCGGCCGCCAGTATCAGGGATCAGGGCGACTTCCCCGAGAGCCTGCCCAAACGTGGAGAGCAGTTCCTGAGCCATCCACCCAGACCGCAGAAGCCAGTTGCATTGCGTGCAATATCGGATTGAGACGCGCGGTGCTGTGGAGGACATGTCTTTTCTCCCGGGGTGAAGCGTTGAGGAGCATCATTGCACAGCACGGTAACTCTGCCATCTGTCAGATGTGTCTTCAGGGATGACGTGCAACGGTCATAAAGAAACACTTTCCTCCGACAGGAAGAGAACATTATGAAAGTGGATCATCTTTTCCATTTTGCGAGACCCTGCACCGCATGATTTCTTCTGTTCGCCTGCCTGTTGCGCTTCTGATGTGCGCTACTCTGCTCTCAGCTTGTGAAGCACCCTCTCGGCAGCCTTTGCCGGAAACCGCAGCACCGGATGTCCGGCTTGTTCTGCCGCCTCCGCCGGGGGTGGGAAGTGCTGCACAGGCGGATGATGACAGGGTTTTTCATGAGACGCGCGCCTTGAAAGATACGCCGCGCTGGGCGCTGGCGCAGAAAGATGCAGATCTGGAAGTGCCGCATCTGGTTCGCGATTTTTCCTGCGCCGTTGGTTACACGCTGGATCTGGCCAAAGCGCCGCATCTGGCCAGCGTCCTGAAGCGGATGGAAAATCCCATCATCCACCGGACCTCTGAAGCCAAGCATTACTGGCATCGGACGCGTCCGTTTGTTGGTACGAACCTCCCGATCTGCACCTCGCCCGAGGGCTTGGGCCTTCATTCCTCATATCCGTCCGGCCACACGACGGCAGGATATGGCATGGCGCTTGTGCTGGCCCACCTGATGCCTGAACATGCCACCATGCTCCTGCAGCGTGGGCGTGTTTTTGGTGAGAGCCGGATTGTCTGTGGAGCGCACTGGAAATCAGACGTGCAGGCTGGCTTTTTGAATGCATCGTCTGAAATGGATGCGCTTCTTGCTGCTCCGGAACTGCAGGATGATCTTGCTGCGGCCCGCGAAGAACTGCGTGCCATGAAGGCTACGGCGCCTGCACCAGATGCTGCTGACTGTGCTGCAGAAGCAGACGCTGCTGCACATTCCATTCTGTCTGAATGATAAAATCCGGCCAAGGGCTTGAAGTCCTACGGCCGGATTGTTTTTGAAGTTCTGTCACGCGGCCACCCTGTTTTAGGGTGGCTGTTTTCAGTTTTGTGCCTGAAGAACAGAGACTTCAGTGGGCTGCTGGTCGATGTATGGGCCGCCAGCAACGATTTCTACGGCAAGAAGAGACATGCCGTGCGGTACAGGGCTGGAACCAAGATCGAGTTCGGCATCGCCGAGTGTCCAGCGAATGGCGGTGTTGTCTTTGTCAGCCCAGCCTAGAAGCTCGGATGCTTCCAGATGAGATGTGATCCTGCGTGTGCTTTCCGAGGCATACAGGGTGATGTCCCCAACCAGCACGCCCAGTTCACGACGGTCATCCACATATGGCCCGATGGCGTCAGATGGTTTTGCCGTTCTCGAAACAAGGCGCACACTGCCCACGTTTGACGGCAGCATGAAGATCGCACGGCCATTGCTCTCACGGGACTGACGGATCATTTTGCCTGCCGGTGTGATCAGATGCAGGTCCGGGTCTGTTACGATCGTTTTGACGTCACGAACGTCTGCAAGGCCGAGGTCCACCGCGCGTTGGGCAAGAGCGTGATGGATGGGCTCAACCTTGTCACGGCTGACGGTCAGCGGTGCAGCGGCATCTGCTTCCCATGTTCGTACAGGGCTGCTCAGGCTGACGACGGCATTGTCCTGCGTGAAGCCATCACGATTGCCTGTATTGAGATAGCTCTCGGTCAGCATTCCGTCAGACGTAAGGACGGAATGAACATCCGTTTCGATATGGAAGTAATCGTAGGATGTGATCGAGGTGTCGTAAATAATGCTGCGGCCATTCACGAGCATACGGGCCGGGATCAGGCCGCCATCAATGAACAGGCTATGCTCTGGCGTAACCAGAAGGTCCTTGGACGGAACGCCATCCGCAATCGCATTCTTGCAGATGCGAACCGGATAACCCGCTACATCCGAAGCCAGTCGCTGACGGACGATGGCGTGCTTCCGACCCACCCACACAACTGGGCGAGCCTGTTCTCCCTCAGGTGTCCACGCGAGAACCTTGGCGCCAATTTGGATGTCTTGAACGGGCATGTCACCGGTCGTGGTGCGGATCATCGTATCCGCGAGGAAGCAGACTTCCGCTCCCTTATCCAGAGAGATGACGGTCTTTCCATTCCGGTCTGGAGAGAAATGGGCGTGGTACTTGGAGTAATCGCCTACGAGCTTGATGGTGTAGGATGCTTTACCCTGAGTTACGGTCAGGACATTGCCGACGATCTTTGCGGCCGTGTTGCCCTGATAGTCCAGCGTGCTGACGTCAATCTGACCGCCGGGCACAAGCATCGTGCCGGTTATGCTGCCGCCCTGAATGACAAGAGAGCCACCCGAAGAGACGATCGTCCCGCTCGCTGTGCCCTTACTTCCGACAACGATGTTGCCTCCGGCATTGACGATCGTGTTGACGGCACTGCCGCCACTCAAAACGTTCAGACGGGCAGCAGCGCCAGATACAGTCGCACCGGAAGCAACAGCATTCTGGCTGATGTTCTCAACGCCACCTGCCAGAATACGATCGCGAACTGTCGTGCCGCCAGTTGCAACCACTGTGCCGCCAGAGGTAACGGTGTTGGCCGTCGCCGTTCCCGAGGTCAGGGTCTGCTTGCCGCCGCTTTGAATGGACGCATTGAAGCTCGAACCACCGAAGATGAACTGATTGCCATTGCTTGCAACGGTGTTGCTGGCAACGCCTCCCTTGTTGACGGTCTGACCTGCTCCTCTGGTGGCAATTGTGCCGGTCGCGGTTCCGCCGGAATAGATGACCTCTTCCGTATCGGGGACTGTGAGAATGGAACTGATGGTCTTGCCACCAGAGTAAACCTGCAGGTGACCACCTGCCGTGACTGTTGTGTCGATGGCTATGCCACCGGATTGCACGACGAGGTAGTCATTCTTTCCTGAAATATAGAGTCCACTGACGGTCGTATTATGCTGTCTACGTGTCAGTCCATTATGGCAAGGATCAGGATATCGGGAAGGAGTTCTATGGTTCACTATGATGTCTTTTCTTGGGGAAAGACGCGGTTGCGTCCATAATGAATGCCACTGGTTCAATCAAAGATACTTTTGATTATGGGCATGTGGAGTTGTTATTGCCTTGAGGCTCCTGAATCCGTGTTCTTTTCAGGCACGGCGGTTCAATGACATGTTCAGATTTTAAAAACAATAAGAAGTTTTGTTTTTTGTATCTTTATGTGAAATTTTTTTTCTAAGATCGGCATCTGTGGAGATGAAGAAATGGCGGAAAACTCAGGCTAATCTAGCCGTTATCACGCAGTAAAATGAATTGATCTCTCGATAGAGATATCGAGGCATATTGGAAGAGTTTGAATTTGGATTAATTACTTATTAACGAAAAGAATCTCAGGCGACGTTTCTTAATAAAAAAGCGCTCCTTAGAGCGCTTTTTTATTGTCGGTGCTTTCTGTGTTCGATTCTGGCGCCCCAGGTCTGGGCGGTCGCAGGGCATGTTCGTTGGCTTCCATGAATCTGTCAGCCAGCGCGGTGTACAGTGGACGAGGGCACACCATGCGAGAAACGCCAAACGCCAGAAAGGATGTGGCCAGTAGCGCAAGCGTGACCTGCTGATTGTCACACATCTCCATGACGATGATGGTCGCTGTGAGGGGCGACTGCGCGACGCCGCAGAAATAGGCGACTGTGCCCAGCAGTACGACTGCGCCGGGTGTAGTGTGGGGCAGAAACTGCTCAACCCAGCCTCCAATAGCAGCACCAATCGCCAGGGATGGTGCAAACATGCCGCCCGGAATGCCTGAGCAATAGGACACCAGCATCGCGAGATATTTCAGGACAAAGAAAGAGGCTGGATAGTGCTCTGTTCCTGAAAAGATAGCGCGAGCCTGTGCATAGCCCGTTCCATAGGTTGTGCCTTTGGAGATCAGGCCAATGATAGCCAGTACGAGCCCACAAGCGGCAGCAAACGCGATGGGGCGTTTTCCGGCAAAACGGCCGACAGGGCCAGGAAGGCCGCGCGACGCCTTGATGACCAGTGCTGCAAACGTTCCGCCTGCCAGTCCGCCGAGGATGCCGCAGGTCAGCACCGCGATCCACGCTGTGCCAACCGGGATATCAACGTCTGCATGGCCGAAATAGGTGTAGTTTCCCAACAGCGCGATTGCCGTTACACCGGAGACAACAACGACTGTCAGCGTCCGTCCGGATGTGCGCTGTTCAAAGGAATGTGAGAGTTCCTCGATCGCAAAGACGATGCCGGCCAGTGGCGTATTGAATGCTGCGGCCATACCAGCGGCGCCACCGGCAAGGATCATGCTGCGCTTTGCAGCGATGTTGGATTGTCCCAGCAGACGTGAAAAGGCATGCATAATGGATGCCCCGACCTGAACGCTCGGGCCTTCGCGCCCGATCGAAGCACCGCAGAGCAGGCCCAGACAGGTCAGAAGAATCTTTCCAACAGAAATCTTGAGCGCCAGCACCCTGTCCACCATCGTGTAATTCTCGATGTGCAGAGTGGCGATTGTTTGCGGGATACCCGATCCCTGTGCGCCTTTGAAAAGGGTTCGGGTCATCCATGTGATGAAGGCAAGACCTGCTGGAGCGACGAACAGCATCGCCCAGGGGTGCCATTCCAGAATTCGTGTTCTCAGGTCAGCCGCTGCGTCGCCCATGCGTGCGAAAAGCACGGCAACAACACCAATGAGAACGGCGCCGATCCAGTAGATGACAGTGCGCCGCCACTGGGTTGTCGTGGCGCGGGCCGAGCGTCTCAGATGATGAATACGGTCTTTACGGCGCAGGGCGTGCTGCGAGGACAGATGCCCCGGTGGGAGAGGCTTGGGAGCGGAGCCTGAAGAAGGGGGCAAAGTATCGGCCAATGGAGGACGTCCAGGAAGGAGTGTCGGGCAAGGGAAGATACGCCCGGTACAAACTCCGCGCGTTACATGTCCGGTCCTGCCAGCCTTCTTCGCGCCGGGTCAAGAAGTCTGAACCGATCAAGTAGAAAAATCAGAGGCCTGTACAACCCGAAACCGGAAAGACTGTCGCAGCAAAAGCATGTTCGGAGGGCCGCCCTTTTTACAGTCAAAGCCTTATAGTTTGGTTTCCACTGTAAGGCGTGGTCTGAGATTGGAGACTTCTGGTCAAAGAGACTGATAATGGTAGTAAAATTTGCCGTTCAGGAGAGAACCAGAATGCCGGAATGCTTGGCCTTGTCAGCAGGTTCGACATGAATATGAATTGAAGCTCGGCCCAGTTCTTCCCTCAGGCCTGCCTCGATCCGGTCACAAATTTCATGAGCGTCATGCACACTCATTTCGCTCGGGACCACAAGGTGGAATTCTACGAAATGCAATACCCCGACCTTTCGCAGGCGCAGATCATGCGCTTCGAGAGCACCCGTTCCGCTTGAGGAAATGACAGCCTTTACGGTTTCCACGGCTTCTGTGCCCGGAATTTCATCCATAAGGCCTGACATGGACAGGCTCATCATCGAGAAGCCGGCTCGCAGAACGTTCAGGGCGACCAGCGCGGACAGAACTGCATCCAGACGGTCCCATTTGATGACCGGGATCAGGGAAACGCCAATGACCAAGGCGACAGTCGCCCAGACGTCAGACTGAACATGCTCGCCCGCAGCCAGCAGAGCCTGTGATGAATTCTTCTGGCCAAACCCGATGAGGACGCGTGCCCAGACCAGATTGACGACACCGGCCAGCGCATTCAGTGCAACGCCCTGGAACGGGGCATGGACCGGCGTGGGGTGCATCCAGTCATGTACGGCAACAACGAGAATGCCGAGTGCCGTTAAAACAACCAGAACGCCTTCAATGACGGCGGACAGGTATTCTGCCTTGCCATGGCCATAAGGGTGGTTGTCGTCGGCGGGGAGAGCCGCAATGGAGAGTGCCCACAAGGTACCAAATGCCGCAATGACATTCAGAATGGTTTCAATCGCATCGGACAGCAGGGCATCTGAGCCGGACACCCAGAATGCTGCGTACTTGATGGCCAGAACCACTACGCTCACCCCGATGGAAGCGTAGGCAATCTTGATGCGCGTTGAAATCATTGAAGTTCTCAGCAGCAGACCTGTTGAAGATCGCAGGATGCTGGTGAACTTTCGATCTGGAAGGTGGGGTGAGAAATTTTGAACTTGTCACGCAGAAGGATTGTGGCCTGCGTGATGATCTGCTCAGGGCTCTGCAATGTGGCCTCATCCCGGATGAGGTGCACAGTCAGAGCGGTTTCCGTCGTGCTCATGGGCCAGATGTGCAGGTGATGCAGCCCGGTCACACCGGGAACGGCCAATAGGGCGGCCTGAACGTCAGCTGGTACAATCCCGGCAGGAACGCCATCAAGGGATAGGGACACCGACCCTTTAAGCAGGGACCATGTTGCGACAATGATGGACACAGAGACAATCAGGCTGACGATCGGATCAATGATCTGAAAGCCCGTCCATGTGATCAGGAGCCCCGCAATCACAACGGCAAAGGCCATCATGGCATCAGATGCCATGTGCATGAACGCGCCGCGAATATTGAGGTCGTTCGAGGCCCCCTTCATGAAAAGGAGGGCGGTAAATGCGTTGACCGCAATTCCGACGAGCGCCACCCAACTGACGACCGTTCCCTCAACAGGCGCGTTGGCGAAAAGCCGAACGATGGATTCCCAGATGATCCCGCCTGTCACCAGGAGCAGGACTGTCGCATTCACGAAGGCCGCAAGAATGGTGGAACGGCGCAGGCCATAGGTGAAGCGTGTGGTAGGGGCACGACGGGCCAGACTTTCGGCCAGCCATGCTGCGCCAAGGCCCAGAATGTCCGACAGGTTGTGTCCTGCGTCTGCCAGAAGGGACAGGGAGTGTGCCCAGACGCCCCAGAGGGCTTCGGCAACGACATAAACCGTGTTCAGGATGATCCCGATAGCGAACGCACGGCCGAAATTCGCCGGTGCATGCGTATGTGGACGCCCGAAACCAAACCCGTGATCATGCCCGTCACAGCCTTCATGGTCATGATCCTGGTGATCACGAGAGGCATGGTCGTGCCCATCTGCATGAGAATGGTCATGATCAGTGTGGTCATGGCCTTGTGCGCACGTGTGGCTGTGATCTGATGTCATGTCCGGGCAAATCTGTGGCTGGAGTGTCGCATCATATAGCATCTCGTTCCATCAACCCAAGCGATGATCTGGCTCTTGCAGAATTGTCGGGGTTGATGCGGGCAGGAGGGTAGTTTTCCCATGCCGTGGCTGGACGCGCCGGTTATATTCCGTAACAAAGAGGAGGCCTAACCCTGCAATGTCAGCAGAGGGGCACTTGCAGGGAGAGTGTCCATGAAAGGCACCGTTCTCGGATTTGATGTTCAGACGAGCGAAGGCGTGATCCTGAATGATCAGGACGTTCGGTATGCATTTTCGAAAATGAACTGGCGGGACACTCTGGCGCCCATGAAGGGGCAGCGGGTGGATTTCGAGCCTTGGGGCACAATGGCCAACAATGTGTTTCTGGATATTCAGTTCGGGCAGTTTACGTCTTTGCCTGCTGCGGACATGTCTTTTACGGATGCTGTCAGGTCCTGTCTGCGCCGGGCAACGGATTTTCAGGGCCGCTCCCGCCGGAAGGAATACTGGTATTTCAGGATTTTCGGGATCCTGTGTTCCATCGTCATTTCCATGATTTCCAGTGACCTCAGGCATGGAGGCGGCGGCATTGTCGCGTTACTGGGTATCGCAGCTTTTTTTGCGTGGCTCTATCTGTTCGTGGTGGATCTCAGCGTGTCAGTCCGACGGTTGCACGACACCGGACGCTCAGGCTGGTGGGTGCTACTATACTTTACAGTGATCGGAACCATCCCATTGCTGATCATGATGTGCTTCGACACGGACTACCGGATCAACAAATGGGGCTATCCGGCCAAATAGCCTCAGCTTCCGCTTGAAACATATCCGGCTACGCCTCTCTGCCAGCACAGAACCATCAGGCCAAGGAACGTAAAGCCCATTCCCGGCGAGAGCAGGCCGAACCAGATGGGCATACCCAAAGGGTCAGGATGGTTCAGCATGGCGAGAGCAGGATAGTAGCAGACGGCTGATAGCGGGAGCGCCCATGTCAGGAAGCGACGGAGCCAGCGCGCGAACATGGTGAGCGGGTATTGTCCTGCTTCCACGCCGCCATAGGTCAGGACGTTTACAACCTCCAGCCCTTCGACCGTTACGAAACACAGGGCGGCCTGTCCGATCAGAACGCCCAGAAACATGGCGGCCCCACCCGTCACCGCCCAGGGCAAAAGCCAAACTGTCGCCCATGAGACATGTGGCGAGAGCCAGAAACCTGCTCCCATAACAAATGCCCCCTGAAGGAAGCGGCCGATCGGGCGCAGTCGCAGCTCGTGGCCAAGAAGCAGGACGAGTGTTGAGCGTGGGCGAAGAAGAAGCCGGTCAAATGAACCTGTCTTGACGTACTCGCCGCCAAAAACCTCAAAGCCGCGGCCAAGGGTTTCGGCAATCGCAAAAGATACGTTTACCAGTCCGTATAGAACGGCCACGGCACCAATATCCCAGCCCGCGATGCTACCAAACCGCTGGAACAGGCTCCAGATTCCAAAGAAGCTCAGTAGGGTGGTGACGAAATTTCCAATTAACTGAAGTGCGAATGTTCCGGGATACCGCAACTGTGCCTTGATCGAGGCTGCTGCCATCCGTCGGTAGAGTGAAAACGCATTCATGCGCCCTGAACCTCCATCCGGGAGATGGTGCGATGCATCCAGAAGCGCCCCACAAGTGTGAGTGCGGCCAGCCAGAAACATTGAATGCCCAAGGCGGTCAGAACGCCGCCCGGGATGGCCATGCCCATGTAGAGCCGAATGGGAATGTCAGAAATTCCGGCAAAAGGCTGAAACAGGAGCAACTCACGCGCCCAGTCCGGATAAAGTGGCAGCGGCAGGAGCATTCCTGAGAGCAGAACAGCCAGTGGTGTGCCGACAGCATACGTTCCGAGAGGCGATAATGTTCGGGCCGTTACGATATTCCACCACATCACGATGCTTGCAGAGATGAAAGCACCGAGGATGAAGGAGCACAGAGCCAGCATTGCGGCCCATAATGAGGCGGGCGGGGCGAGGCTCCAGCCATTCAGCCCAACGAGGGCAGCGAGCGGCCCTGCAACAGCGGCAAGAAGAACTGCGCGCGGGATGGCGTTGCCAAGAAGACGGGCAAGCGAGGCCGAAAGCCACCAGTTCCATAGATCGACGGGGCGCAACAGGTCATAGACGATTGCTCCGCTCTTTGCTGCTTCACCAATGGCGGGGAGGCAGCCAAGAGGAAGCAGGGTGAAAAGGGATTGCTGGATCCAGGTGTAAGTCATGGCCTGACGCAGCGTCATGGGGGCATCTACGCCGGGAGCATGATGGTAAACCGCGGCATAGGCCATGAGGGAAATCGCGCCGAACCACATCTGCGCCACAAGCCCCGCCAGCACCGCAAGACGATATCGCAGACCAATTTTCCATTGCAGGACGAAAGACGTCACATAAGGTTTGATGGTCACGATGCGTGGTCCGCGTAGAAGCGTGTAATAATTTCTTCAATCGCCGGCCGCCCGATCCGCAGATCACCCAAGCCCGGTAGTGTTGAAAGATGCGCCACAAGCACAGGCGCGGGCAGGCGTTGCGGATCAAACGTGATCGTCACGCTGCGAGAGCCACGCGCTGTTTCTGTCGCGCCATCGGGCAGAAGCAGGTCTGGCAGCGGCCCGGTAAAATCTGCTTCCAGAATTCGCTCCGACAGAGTGGTCGCCTGAAGGGCTTCAAACGGGCTGTCGGCAAGAATACGACCGTGACCGATGACGATGACCCGGTCTGCCAGTGCTTCAATATCATGCATGTCATGCGTGGTCAGAAGCACCGTTGTGCCGCGCTCGCGTCGCAGATCCCGCACAAAAGCGCGTACCGCCAGCTTGGATGGGGCATCCAGCCCGATCGTAGGTTCATCCAGAATAATCACATCCGGATCATGGATCAGGGCAGCGGCGATTTCTGCCCGCATGCGCTGGCCAAGAGACAACTGCCGGACGGACTGATCCATGATGCCGTGCAGATCCAGCGCATCCGCCAGACGCTCCCGGTTGCGGAGGAACCTTGCTGGCTCCACGCTGTAAATATCCCGGAGAAGCGCCAGTCCTTCTCCAACGGAAAGATCCCACCAGAGCTGCGTGCGCTGGCCAAACACCACGCCAATCCGCGCGACATGTGCGATCCGGTTTTCCCAAGGGATCAGGTTGCCAACGCGGACGGTCCCGGAGGTCGGGCGCAGGATACCCGTCAGTATTTTGATGGCAGTAGATTTCCCAGCGCCGTTCGGCCCGATGAAACCGGCAATCTCGCCTGCGGGGACTGTGAAAGAAATGCCGTCCAGAGCCGTGATTTCGCGCGTTTTGCCACGCCAACTGCCGCCATCACGCACCTGATATGTCTTGCGGAGGTCATGTACCTCAATCGCGGCAGCATTCTTCATGACGGAACAGGGCCTTCTGACGGCACCAGGGTGCCATGACTGAACGGAATAATAGTTCTGCGTGAGCTCTCATAATCAGGCAAGTGGGAGGCCATGGTGACAGAGCGGAATGTCGTCACCACCTATTACCCACGCGCTTCTCAAATACGGTAAGACGGGAGCAGTATTGTGAACCTTGATCGTCAGGATGATCCAATGGCCGGTAAACGTATTCTCATGCTCGCAGGTGATTTCGTTGAAGATTACGAGATCATGGTGCCATTCCAGATGCTGCTGATGGTGGGACACAAGGTTGATGTGGTGTCACCGGGCAAGAAGGCTGGAGAGCAGGTGGCAACGGCCATCCACGATTTTGAAGGCCATCAGACGTACACTGAAAAGCGCGGTCATAACTTCACGCTGAACGCCACTTATGCAGGCGTAAAAGCGGAAGACTATGACGCACTGGTCATTCCCGGCGGCCGTGCCCCGGAGCAGCTCAGCACCGATGAGAGCGTGTTGGACCTGATCCGCGCTTTTGTCACGGCTGACAAACCGATTGCTGCTGTCTGCCATGGTCCGCAGCTTCTCGCCGCAGCAAATGTCATCTCAGGCCGCAAGGTCTCCGCTTATCCGGCCTGTCGTGCTGAAATGATCCTCGCAGGAGCTGATTATCAGGCCATCCCAATTGACGGTGCAGTGACAGACGGCAAGCTCGTAACAGCGCCAGCGTGGCCAGCACATCCGGCATGGATTGGTCAGTTCCTGAAGGTTCTGGGAACCAAAATCGAAGCCTGAGCCTTTGTTCCGTCAGGAGAGCCCATATGTGTGAACTCTATGTCCGTGCCGATCCGATCTTCTATGAAAGCCGCACGCGGTCGCTGCGGATTCATGGGGTCGTAACGACGATCCGGCTGGAAAACATGTTCTGGGACATCCTGACGGAAATCGCGGCGGCAGATGGCATGACCGTCAATCAGCTCATCACCAAGCTTTCGGACGAAATTCTCGAATTGCGTGGTGAACTGCCAAATATGGCGTCGTTTTTGCGCGTCAGCTGCCTTCGCTATCTGGACCGGGAACGACGCGTGCAGTCAGGTTCCAGTTCCGCCGTTGGTCAGACTGTTGCCTTGCGTCGTGTTGGATAATCGATACGGCGCAGCAAAGAGGCATTGGCGGAAACGCTCGCAAAATCGTACAGAAGGACCATGACGACTCCTTCTTCCCCACAGGGCCAGAAACCCGGCAGCAATCCCTTGTCCTCGCGACGCGCAGAACACGTCATGGAACGTGCCTTCTTCGCAACCCGCTGGATTGCCGCACCGCTTTATTTCGGCCTGACCATCGGGCTGCTGCTGGTGGCCTTCAAGTTCTTCCAGCAGCTTCTGGCTCTTGTTCTCAAAGCAACAGGCCTGGATTTCGATGACGTTTTCGTTGGTGTGCTGGATCTGATCGATCTGGTCCTGCTGGCGAACCTGCTGCTGATCGTCATGTTCTCGGGCTACGAGAACTTTGTTTCCCGTCTCGATATCCGCCAGCACGAAGATTATCCGTCCTGGATTGGTCACGTGACGTTCGGGGATATCAAGATCAAGCTCATGGCGTCCATCGTCGCCATGTCTGCCATCCATGTTCTGGCTGACTTCATCCGTGTGGATGACACCTCCACGCGTGCTCTGGAATGGAGCGTCGGAATTCATCTGGCCTTCGTTGTGTCCGGTGTTCTGATGGCCGTCATGGATCGCATCATGGAAGGTTCGCCGGATACGCATCACGCTGATCCGCAGCCTGACGCCGCCCAGCACAAAGAAAAGCACGACGCATGATTCGCCTGACAGAACTGCGCCTGCCGCTGGAGCACTCTGAAGAGGCGCTCCGGGAGGCGGTGCTGACGCGCCTCAATATCCCCTCCGAGGCCCTGAAAAGTTTCAAGATCGCCCGACGCGGATACGATGCCCGAAAGCGCGGCCACATCGTTCTGGTGTACAGCATCGACTGTGACGTGACGGACGAGGCATCTGTGATTGCGGCCCACGAAGCGGACCAGCATGTTCGCTCCACGCCTGACACAACCTATCATCTTCCCAAAGCCACCTTGCCCGAAGGGATGCCGCGCCCCGTGGTTATCGGGGCAGGCCCTTGCGGGATCATGGCGGCGCTGACGCTCGCACAGGCCGGTCTCAAGCCTATCATCATCGAGCGTGGCAAAGAGGTTCGCGCCCGAACGGTGGATACGTTTGCCTTGTGGCGGAAATCCGTTCTGACGCCCGAGAGCAACGTCCAGTTTGGGGAAGGCGGAGCCGGGACGTTCTCTGACGGCAAGCTCTACTCTGGCGTGTCCGACCCCCGCAATCTGGGCCGACGTGTCATTGAAGAGTTTGTTCGGGCGGGTGCGCCGGAAGAGATCCTGTACGTCTCCAAGCCCCATATCGGGACCTTCCGACTGGTCACGATGGTGATGTTCATCCGCGAGGAAATCGAACGTCTCGGCGGCGAGTACCGGTTTGAGACGCGCGTCGATGGCTTTGACATGGAAGGTGAGGGAACAGAACGCCGTCTGCGAGGCCTACGCCTTTCAACGGGAGAGACCCTGCCTGCCGAGCGCGTTATCCTGGCTGTTGGGCATTCCGCACGCGACACCTTCGAAATGCTCCGCGATGCGAATGTCGCTATGGACGCCAAGCCGTTCTCTATCGGTGTGCGGATCGAACATCCCCAGTCTGTCATTGATACAGCCCGTTTCGGCTCCTACGCCGGGAACGACCTGCTCGGTGCTGCCGATTACAAGCTGGTTCATCACGCGTCGAATGGCCGGGCTGTGTATTCGTTCTGCATGTGCCCGGGCGGACAGGTCGTAGCGGCGACGTCTGAAATCGGACAGGTCGTGACCAATGGCATGAGCCAGTATTCCCGTGCCGAACGGAATGCGAATAGTGGAATTGTCGTTGAAGTGACGCCGGAAAAGGACTTTCCGAACGATGTTCTGGCGGGTGTCGAACTTCAGCGGAAATGGGAAAAGGCAGCGTTTGTGGCCGGTGGCGGCGATTACCGTGCTCCTGCCCAGCGCGTCGGGGATTTTCTGGCCGGTCGCCCTTCCACAACGCTGGGGGACGTCGTGCCGTCCTACCAGCCGGGTGTGACACCGACTGATCTGACGCTCTGTCTGCCGGATTTTGTTTCGGACGCCATTCGTGAGGCCTTGCCGCGTTTTGAACGCAAGCTGAAGGGCTTCTCGATGGATGATGCTGTTATGACCGGAGTGGAAACGCGTACGTCTTCCCCGATCCGGCTTCAGCGAGACCGTGATGGCCAGAGCCCAACATTGCATGGGCTTTTCCCTGCGGGAGAAGGGGCAGGATATGCCGGCGGTATTCTGTCCGCCGGCATAGATGGAATCCGTACCGCCGAGTGGCTGGCAGCCTCTCTTTAAGAGGCTGCTTCTTCGTCGCCTTCCATGGTTTCACCCGGAAGGTGCTTCGGCTGAAGCAGGGCGATACCGGCCGTGACGGCACTGGACCCGACTACGAAGGCTTCCGCAGTGAGCGGGAGTGTGATCGGGGTCCGGCCAATTCCCGGGATCAGCCATCCGGCAATACCCTGCCCGATAGACCCTAGAGCATAACCCAGCCCCATTCCGAAGCTACGTGTCTCGGAAGGGAAGCATTTCGCCAGATAATGCGGCACAAGGGCAAAGATACCGGATGCAGCAGCGCCCATGACGAAGGCTGCCGTCAGCAGCATGCTCCAGGACGGAGCGCTCAGGAACGGCCAGATTGTCAGAACGACAATCGCAATCGCCCCAAGCATGACCTTCAGGTCACCCCATCGTTCTGCCAGCCAGCCACACAGGATTTTTCCAGCGAACGATCCGATGCAGTAGAGGGTAATGGGAATGAAGATGTCCTGTGGTGTCAGGTGATGGCTCCCACGCAGGATCGTCGGGTAAAATGTGTAAATGGCCGCTTTTTGAAATTCCAGAAACGCCATGAAGGCAATTGCCTGTAGGGCCGCTCCGTTCAGGCGGAATTTTACCTTGGGAAGAGGCTGTGTCGGCGTTTTGGCCTGACCGGCCGCCCGGTCTGCCCGGTTCCGCAGCCAGACCGGGCTTTCCTTGACCCCGAGGCGAATGAAAATCGCAAGAAGAGCAGGCGCCAGTCCGATGAAGAACAGCACGCGCCAGCCATAATGCGGCAGGATCAGAGCCTGCGCTCCGGCTGCTGCAAAATATCCGACTTCATAACCTGACATCATGAGCGCAGACGCCATCGGACGTGTCCAGGCGGGAACACTTTCCATCAGGAGGGCTGCAGAGGCGGTCCATTCACCACCAAAACCGATGCCGAACAGGAACTGGACAATACCCAGCATCAGAAGACTGTGGGACAGGCCCGTCATGGCAGAAAAAACACCGAACCAGACGACGCCGAGCATAAAGGCCAAACGACGGCCATAACGGTCAGCGAGCCAGCCCCAGCTTGTATTACCTATGGCTCGTCCAAGGGATTGGGCTGTCAGAACCATCCCCAGTGTGCCGATGGTGCAGCTGAAATCATGAGCGATGTCCGGCAGTGTGAACATCAGGGATGTCTGGTCAAAAGCGTCCAGAAACCATCCCAGGAAAGACGCAAACGTCACCTGCCAGAAAGGTAGCAAAGCCTTGAGAGAGTTGCGGGAAGACGTGTTCGGGGCGGAGCGAGAGAGAGCATCCGTCATCAACAATGTCCTGACAGGCAGATTGAACCTGCGCGCTTGAAGGAAGTGGCACGGAAAATCCGCTGGAGCAAAATCGGTAGCAGAATTGTCCTGATTGAGCGAACGAAGAATTTGACTCTTGGTTCCTCCGCGATTTTGTCGAAACCCCACGGGAAAGTGAGCGAAAAACGGCTGTTGTTAAGGGAAAATTAGCCTTCTCCCGTCATTCTGTCGCGCAGATGGAACAGGAGATGTTCGAAATTGGATGATGCAGGACAGGATGTCAGTTTTGCGGATGCAGCCTCTTTTGGCCCCAAAGTGACTGGCACTGTGACCAGAGACCGAAGAGATGATCCTGTGAGGTCCGACACGAACATTTCTCCGACAAACGCCACGATGTTTGCCACGACCCTGCGCAGCCGTCGAGCGCGCCAGAAAAGTGCTCTGCCGCCTTTGCGATGGCTGCCTCGGATGGCGGCTGGCCGGGCGGGAATGGAAAAGCTGATTGGCGCGCAGGTGGACATGAGCCAGCTCTGGCTGGCTATCCCACGCCGCACCGTCCGGCGAAGTCGCCGCAAGCCGCTTGAGCAGCAGCAGAGAGAAKTTGATCTGGAGCTTCTGCAGGTTGCCTGTACGCAGGCGGCAGGCTGGCCGGATGGTATGCGTCTGATGGTCTCGCTCGAAGACGATCAGGCACCGGATGCAGCGTTCAACAGTCGTTTAAACGGTGTTCTGGATCAGAGCGGGTTTCCCATTTCGCGTCTGGATCTGGTTTTTCAGGAAAGCGGGATCGCTCAAGAGGAGCGCGAAGTCTGTTACACGCTGGCGTCTCTTCGTGATCGGGGTGTTCAGATCTTCACGAACGGCTTTGGGTCTTCGGTCTCCAGCCTGACTTTACTGAGAGAACGCGCCATTAGCGGTCTATTGGACGGTGTTCAGTTTGATCTGGCAGTTCTGTCAGCGTCCAGCTTAACCTGGAATCCGCAGGGCGACGTTCCAGAGCTCGACGAAGGTGCAGTTGTATTCTACCGGGCCGCTCTTGAGGCTGTCAAAGCGCTTGGTTTGTGCATTCGTGCTACAGGAGTAGATACGACCAAGCAGCTGGAATTTGTGCAGAAAACCGGTTGCTCCGAGGCGTCCGGGCTCATTTTGGCTGGAGCTGAAACGACCGCTCAGATCAATGAGCGCTTTGCAAGTGTGGAGGGTCGCTCAAAGAGGCGGCGCATGACCCGTACGGCTGAAGGCCTCTAATGAGAAAACGGCAGCTACCTTCGATAGGTGATAATAGCTGCCGTTCAGGTTCTCATATCTTACACTGGTACTGGAACAGGCGTTCTGGATCTACGCGAAGCAAGTTGGCAAGCATGGGCAGAACGCCTGTCAGAGCATCCTCGATAGCCTCAAGGGACTGCCCCGTCTGATCCGCAATATACTTAAGGTGCTTCTCTCCCATAAGGGTTTCAACTTCCTTGGGGGTGAGAGGATTGCTTTCCGTATTGTGAATTTCGCTCACACGGGTCGCAAGATGACAGTCGTCACGCATCAGTCGGATGGTCACTTCTGTCAGCCCTGATCTGTCCATGCTGGCATTGCTAAGCCAGTCACCAAAACGGACGAATAGGGAGGTGGATTTTTGGCCTTTGGTCTCGGTCGTGGTTGTCATGACCCGTACTCCTCATCAAGAGAGAGACTGGCCGCATCCGGGGGGACTTGGCCCTACAGTAACAACGTTTGAATCGAGCGTGTGTAGCATGCGGCGGAAACACCTTTGCGTGATGTTTCCGCCTTGCCCTGTCAGTCGAGGGGGCCGCTTTCTACCAGAACAATTTCTGCATCTTCCAGCGCAGTTATGACGATACTGTCCACATCGGTCAGCGCTGCACCGTCCCGCGTTGCAACGGTTCGCCCATCGATTTCCAGGCTTCCTGTCGCCGGCACGAGATAGGAGAAGTTTTCCCGGCTGGTTTCGAAGGTCAGGGTTTCGCCAGCTTTCAGGGTTGCTCCCAGAACGCGGCCCTTGGCCCGGATCGGCAGGGCATCATCTTCCGGAAAGCCGGAGGCAAGGGTTACGAACCGTCCATTGCGAGCATCTTTTGGGAATGGTCGCGTGCCCCAGCTGGGCGTGCCACCTGGTTCATTGGGGATGATCCAGATCTGGAAGAGGGTGGTGTCTTCGGTTTCCTTATTGAACTCGGCATGGACGATGCCGCTGCCGGCAGACATGACCTGAACGTCACCAGCTTCCGTACGGCCTTTGTTGCCAAGGCTGTCCTCGTGAGAAATGGCTCCGGTGCGAACATAGGTGATGATTTCCATGTCCTTGTGCGGATGAGCGCCGAAGCCTGTGCCGCCTTCGATTTTATCATCGTTCCAGACGCGCAGACGGCCCCAGTGCATGCGGTGCCGGTCCATGTAGCCAGCGAAAGAAAAGTGATGCCGGGCGTCCAGCCATCCGTGGTTGGCGTGGCCAAGCGAGGAGAAGGGTCTGATATCGAGCATTGGTCGCTCCTCAGTAAAGGTTATGGCCTTCAAGATGGGCGCAATGTGGCGTAAAGAAAATGGAATTGATGGAAACATAAAGTTTCCATAAAGCGCATCTTAGAGAGGCTCTATGCTCCCGGATCTTGAAGGGTGGGCTGTTTTTGCCCGTGTCGCCGAAAGCGGCTCGTTCGCCTCTGCGGCACGAACTCTAGGGCTGTCTCCGCCTACAGTGTCCAAGGTGATTGCACGTCTGGAGCATCGCCTGAAGACGACCCTTTTCCAGCGAAGTGCCCGTCACCTCTCCCTGACATCCGCCGGAGTGGCATGTCTGGAACGCGCACGGCGGATGCTGGCCGATGGTGAAGGATTGGAAGCAGAGCTGCGGGAAGGCTCGGTCAGCCCAAGGGGAACGATCCGCCTGGCTGCTCCCATGGGGTTCGGGCTGGATATTCTTGGACCTGTTCTGCCGGAATTCATGGACCGGTATCCGGATATTTCTATGGAGATTGATCTCGATGACCGGACCGTCGACCTGCTGAGTGGCCGGTTTGAAGCAGCTGTCCGCATTACACCGGGAGACCTAGCCCCCGTAACCAACGGAGGGGCTCATCTTCTTTGCCGTTCTGTGATGCGGCTGGTCTGTTCGCCACAGATGAAGGAGAGACTCGGGAGGATCGAAAAACCGGAAGATCTTTCAGGAAATGCAGGGTTGCTCTACGCGAATTCCGATCTGCCGGACCTTCTTCGCCTTACACATGAGAATGGCCAGCAGGCGTCTGTCCGACTTCGAAACCGGATGATGGTCAATAGTGGAGACATGCTTCTGCCGGCGCTCAGAAATGGCTCAGGCCTAGCGCTTCTGCCAGATTTCATGCTGCGGAGGGATCTGGAGGCGGGGCGAGTGGTCGAGGTTCTGCCGAAGTGGCGGGGGAGTGTTCTGTCGGTCTGGTTCATGGTCGTAGGGTGTGGTGCCACCCGGATGCAGATGCCTGCGCGGCTCCGTGTTCTGCTGGCCTATCTGGAGCAGGCCCTTGGCGGAAAGATTTCACAGGATTACAGTGCCGCGCAGGAGAAAACGCGATGAATTATGATGCGATGTTCCAGTCCGCCCTGGACGGTCTGCGCGCCGATGGCAGCTACCGTTACTTTGCGGAACTTGAGCGCCGGTCCGGCAATTTCCCGAAAGCCTATCATCATGGGCTCGGTCGTGACGTCACAGTGTGGTGTTCCAACGATTATCTCGGCATGGGGCAACACCCGGAAGTCCTCAAGGCGATGCATGATGCCCTTGATGAGACGGGTGCTGGTGCAGGCGGAACACGCAACATTTCCGGCACCAACCACTATCATGTGGAGCTGGAAAAAGAGCTGGCGTCCCTGCACGGCAAAGAAAGTGCACTGCTCTTCAACTCAGGTTACCTGTCTAACTGGGTGACGCTGGGAACGATTGCAGGCCGTCTGCGCAACTGCGTGGTTCTGTCTGATGAGCTCAATCATGCGTCCATGATTGAAGGTATCCGTCATTCCCGCGCTGAGAAGCAGATTTTCCGTCACAATGATGTGGAAGATCTGGAGCGTCGCCTGAAAGAACTTCCAGTAGACGTTCCCAAGATCATTGCGTTTGAGTCCGTCTATTCCATGGATGGTGACATCGCACCGATCGAAGCCTTCTGTGATCTGGCCGACAAATACGGTGCGATGACTTACCTTGATGAAGTTCATGCTGTTGGCATGTACGGCGATCACGGTGCGGGCGTGGCTGAAAAGCTGGGCCTGTCCCATCGTCTGACGGTGATTGAAGGGACGTTGGGCAAAGGCTACGGCGTTGTGGGTGGCTACATTGCTGCCTCCGCGCCGCTTTGTGACTTCGTGCGCTCCTTTGGTTCTGGCTTTATTTTCTCCACGGCTCTGCCGCCGATGATTGCTGCGGGTGCTCTGGCCAGCGTCCGTTATCTCAAGCGCAGCAGCGTCGAGCGTGAAGGTCAGCAGCGTGCGGTTGCCTATCTGCGTGCCGCTCTAAACAAGGCAGGCATTCCGCATGTCGGCAATCCGAGCCACATCGTCCCCGTCATGGTGGGTGAGGCAGAACTTTGCCGGGATCTCTCCGATGAGTTGCTGAACCGCTTCGGGCATTATATCCAGCCGATTAACTTCCCGACCGTCCCGCGCGGAACGGAGCGTCTGCGTCTGACGCCGACGCCGCTTCATACAAACGAAGCAATTGATGAACTGGTCGAAGCACTCTCTACGCTATGGCGCGAACGTCAGCTCAAGCGCTCTGAAGCTGCCTGAAGTCAGGTAGGTCAGCGTTCTGAATTCTGGAAAAGGCAGCCGGGTCACTGGCTGCCTTTTTTAATTCTAAGCTGGTCAGGCGAGCACGTAGACCCACGCATTTTTGCCTGAGCGCAGGGCAACTTGCACCCTTTTGTAGCTGGACACTTCGTAAGCGTCCGCAGCGAGAAGCTCAGCTTCAGTGATGCGGAAGACTTGCCCCGTGATTTCGTCCTGTGGATTGTCATTAGGGCGAATAACAGCATGAAAGCGTTTGCCGCTGGCCTTGATGACAGCAGCGTCTGTGATTTCCATCATCGACGCCTGATAGCCCGTCATCGCATCCTCTTCGCCATGCAGCAGGCGACCGAATGAGGACAACTGAACCTCGGGTTGCTGGAGTGTTCCGTAAGAAAACAGGTAAACTGGCATCTGGTCAGGCATGAGTAGCTCCGTGAGATAAAGCGCAGGGACGTTAGATCTTTCGGTAGCCTTGCCAAAGCGCTGTGACAGGGTGCCCGTCGTCCTGTGGAGTCAGATGGATGTAAAGCCCGTCAATCTGTTCCAGAGGCAGGCAGTCATCCACTTCCATGAAGTTATCGCGGTGGCGGTGGTCATAGCCCGGTAATAAGGTCTTTTTGGCTGTTGCCTTGGCCTCTTCTGGCGATGCAGCAACAAGAAACGTGAAGGCGTGCTCTTCCTTGAGTTCGTCAGGCGCATACCCACCCATATTGATGAAATAGAGCGTTTTGCCGCCTACAGGCTTTTCAGGACTGAGTGTGACAGCATGTCCGTCAGCCCATGCAATGACACCATAGGCATCAACGTGCAGGGAGTTTCGTACTCCAAACCAGCGCTCCGCAAGAGAGGGATAGGCATCTTCCGGCTTGTTCGCGATCGCAAACTGAACATCATGAACTTCGATATTGGCGCCGGGTGCTGCCCCGCCGAGATAGAAAACATAGAGGTTCAAGGGCGTGCCCTCCTGAGTAAAATAAAGCGGGTCATAGCTGTTTATCGGCCTCACTTCACGGTGAAACGCATTGACAGGACGAAGCGGATGCGATGAGTGTGGCCCCTACCAGGGGGAGCTTCGCCCGAAGAAGCTGAGAGGTCACTGAAAGACTGCAAGGTCTGCGGTGTGACGACCCTGCCGGGTGCATTCTGCATCCGGGAAACCTGATCCGGTTAGAACCGGCGGAGGGAATGGTGTTGAGACACAACGAAACTGGCATAGCCGGTGTTCCGTGTTGTTACTCCCTCTGCCTCAGAGGGGGCGAACATGGGTGATATTCCACAAAACCTGAACCAGAAACCAGCGGTAGATCACGTGACGACAGGCCCGATCCAAGGGTCCTGCAAGAAATGGTCCGAAGCACCGGGGCGTCCGGATATCCTGGTTCCCTATCGCGAAATCGCGCTGCATCCGTCAGCCAATGAGGCGCCTGTCAGAGTTTATGACACGTCTGGTCCGTACACAGACACGTCTGTCACGATTGACGTGAAGAAGGGTCTGTCTGCTCCGCGGGCGGAATGGCTTGCAAAGCGGGGCTTCCAGCAGGTTCCAGCTCGTGCGGTCAAACCGGAAGACAATGGATTTGCCAGCGAAGCTCAGGCTGTTCCGGCCTGTCCTGCGGCACATGAGGTCTATTCCGGCGAGGGCGCGAAATTCGTCACCCAGTATGAATTTGCGCGGGCAGGGATCATCACGGAAGAGATGATCTATATTGCTCATCGCGAAAATGTCTGCCGTGCTGAGATGGCTGAAGGGGCAGAAGAACGCCTTGCCGATGGCGAGGATTTTGGGGCCTCTATTCCAGCTTTCATTACGCCTGAATTCGTGCGGGAAGAAGTTGCGCGGGGCCGGGCTGTTATCCCCGCCAATATCAACCATCCGGAACTTGAGCCGGTTATTATTGGCCGAAACTTCCTTGTGAAGGTGAACGCCAATATCGGCAATTCGGCGGTGACGTCGTCTGCCGCAGAAGAAGTCGAGAAGCTGGTCTGGTCCATCCGCTGGGGCGCGGACACGGTGATGGATCTCTCTACAGGGCGGAACATTCACAACATCCGTGACTGGATCATGCGGAACTCTCCAGTGCCGATCGGCACGGTGCCGCTGTATCAGGCGCTGGAGAAGGTGAATGGTGTTCCTGAGAAGCTGACGTGGGAAATTTTCCGCGACACGCTGATCGAGCAGGCCGAGCAGGGCGTGGATTATTTCACGATTCATGCCGGTGTCCGCCTTCAGCACATTCCGCTGACAGCAAAGCGTACGACGGGCATTGTCTCCCGTGGTGGCTCCATCATGGCGTCCTGGTGTCTGGCGCATCACCGCGAGAGTTTCCTCTACGAGCACTTCGAAGAGATCTGCGACATCATGCGCCGGTATGACATCACCTTCTCCTTGGGGGATGGCCTGCGTCCGGGGTCGATTGCCGATGCGAATGATGCGGCACAGTTTGCTGAACTGACGACGTTGGGTGAACTGACGAAGGTGGCCTGGGCAAAGGGCTGTCAGGTCATGATTGAAGGGCCGGGTCATGTGCCGATGCACAAGATCAAGGTCAACATGACCAAGCAGCTCAAGGAATGTGGGGAAGCGCCGTTCTACACGCTTGGTCCGCTAACGACCGACATTGCGCCGGGTTATGACCACATCACGTCCGGTATCGGGGCGGCCATGATTGGCTGGTTCGGGACGGCGATGCTCTGCTACGTGACGCCGAAGGAACATCTGGGTCTTCCGGACCGCTCAGACGTGAAAACGGGCGTTATAACCTACCGGATTGCTGCCCATGCGGCAGATCTGGCGAAGGGACATCCTGCGGCTCAGCTACGAGACGATGCGCTGTCCCGTGCACGGTTCGAGTTCCGGTGGGAAGATCAGTTCAATCTGGCGCTGGACCCGGATACGGCACGCAGCTTCCACGATGAAACGCTTCCGAAAGAGGCGCACAAGACGGCTCATTTCTGCTCAATGTGTGGTCCAAAGTTCTGCTCCATGAAAATCAGTCATGACATTCGCCGTGAGGCGGAACGTCAGGATGGTATGGCGCAGATGAGTGAGGTCTTTCAGGAACATGGGGCAAAACTCTACGTTCCAGAAAACGAAGTAGAAACGATCGCGGAATAACGCCCTTCGCGGAATGATTGAGGGTGATGGCCTTGCGTCCATAGGTCATCACCCTCATCATAGAGTGATGCCGCTTAAGGAAGACCTTCGCCCATTCCGAAAAACCCGCAAAGTCACGAAACTGGCGACCCGACTGGGCAATTCGGCTTCAAGCTGCGTGCTGCATGTCATGGTCAATGATCGTGCGGGCCTGGTTCGGGAAAGTGCGGCTTTTGTCGGCCTTCTTGAGAAGGTGTGGAAGGCGCGGGGTGTTGATGCTGACCAGGTCTGGGCAGAACTGAACGAAAGAATCCGCCTGGCGGAAGAACTTCGTGCTAATGGCATCCGTCCCCGTAAAGGCGGTCATTACCGTTCCACCAAACTGCCCTGAGCCATGCCCTCTCTTCCAGATCTGTCTCATATTTCGCCGGATGATCTGAGCCGGCTGGATATCGGCGTGCTGATCGTTATTGGTCTGTCTGCTCTGTGGGGACTCACGCGCGGTTTTACGACCGAGCTATCTGGGCTTGTTGCCTGGGCGTCTGCCGTCATTCTCACCTATCGGTTTCACGCTGCCCTTGTTCCGTGGATTTCTCCGTATCTGCATGAAAGCTGGTTGGCGGAGAGCGTAAGCGCGGCAGTCCTGTTTGTCGTCATTCTGCTAACTCTGACGACGATCGCCGGGCGTGTAGGAGCAGCGGTGAGGGGCACTCTTTTTGGCGGCGTAGATCGCATACTGGGCGCTATTTTCGGCATTCTGCGCGGATATGTGATGCTGATCGCACTTTATCTGCTGGCAGGGTCTTTTTTCGGCTCCTGGACCTCCTACCTGATGCAGGGAAGCTTCACCGGGCCATATATTGAAGCCGGAGCATCCCGACTTGCCGGTTATCTGCCACATTCATTGCAACCACATCTTGCATCGCCGCTCACAAGCGGTCATGACGCGTCGTTGTGAACCCAGTCCGGAAAGGCCGAACTGCATGACTGCCTCCGATACTCTCAACCGTCCTTACGAGGAATGTGGCGTTTTCGGCGTCTGGGGCGTGCCTGATGCGTCTGCCCTGACCGCTCTTGGACTCCATGCGCTTCAGCATCGTGGTCAGGAAGCTGCTGGAATCGTCAGTTTCGATAACGAACGGTTCCATCAGCACAAAGGTCTGGGGCTGGTCGGTGATGTCTTCGGAGACAGCCGTGTCATGGCGACGCTGCCGGGAAGCGTTGCAATCGGTCATAACCGATACGCCACCACAGGCGGAACGCATGTCCGGAATGTGCAGCCGCTGTATGCGGACTATGAGTTCGGTGGGTTGGCAGTCGCCCATAACGGGAACCTCACCAACTCCGCGACCCTGAAGCAGGCGTTGGTAAAGCGCGGATGTATCTTCCATTCTTCCACGGATACGGAAGTCTTCATTCACCTCATTGCCATCTCTCTGTACACCACAGTGCTCGATCGGTTCATTGATGCCGTCAAGCAGGTGAAGGGGGCATATTCCCTTATTACCCTGACGCCCGATGACGGCCTGATTGGCATGCGTGATCCATTGGGCGTACGTCCGCTGGTTCTGGGTCGGATGCCGGGTTACGAAGATTCGAATGGTGGCTGGGTTCTTTCCAGTGAGACCTGTGCGCTCGACATCATTGGTGCGGAATATGTTCGGGACATCGAGCCAGGCGAAATCGTAGTGATAAACTCTGAGGGGCTTCGGTCTCTTCGCCCGTTTGGCGATCAGGGTGGGCGCTTCTGCGTTTTTGAATACATCTACTTTGCACGGCCTGATTCAGTGCTTGAAGGCCAGCCTGTCTATGAAGCCCGCAAGCGCATCGGTGCGGAGCTGGCACGCGAGACGGCAGTCGAAGCGGACGTCGTCGTGCCAGTGCCGGACTCCGGCGTACCGTCTGCGATCGGATATGCGGCTGAAAGCGGCATCCCGTTTGAGCTGGGTATCATCCGCAATCATTACGTCGGCCGGACATTCATTGAGCCAACGGATCAGATCCGAAACCTTGGCGTGAAGATGAAGCACTCCGCCAATCGTCCGGTTCTGGCTGGACGTCGGGTCGTTCTGGTCGATGACTCGATTGTACGTGGAACGACGTCTCGCAAGATTGTGGATATGGTGCGCGCGGCCGGTGCGACGGAAGTGCACATGCGCATTACGTCCCCGCCAACGCGTCACCCTTGCTTCTATGGCATCGATACGCCCGAAGAGAGCAAACTAATGGCTGCGACGCACACAATGGAAGAAATGGCTTCCGTTATTGGTGTCGATAGTCTGGCGTTCATCAGCTTTGACGGCTTGTATCGGGCGCTCGGTCATGAAAGCCGTGCAGATGGGGCCGGTCGCTATTGTGATGCCTGCTTCACGGGCGATTATCCGATTGCACTCGTGGATAAAGAAGGAAATCTGGTTTCCTGAGTGATATTCGCTCTATTGCGACCATATAAAAAGCGCCTGCTCTCATGAGGGAGCAGGCGCTTTTTTTGTGCTCAGACAGATGCTTTCAGGAATACAGACCGTCAGGAATGTCTTCATGCGCTGAGGCAGGTCCGTTGATGTCGAGCGGCACGGCCATGACAGCCTCAAGGCCCGGGGAAAGCGGCGTATAGGTGAGGGTACCACCAAGGCTGCCGACGACAGCCTTCATCATGCGTGTCCCGAAACCGCTTCCGTTCAGATTGATGTCATGACGGCCCTGATCAGAAACAGTCAGCGTCAGACGGTCGCCAGTGACGGAAAGCGAGAGGTAAAGCGGACCGGCTTGGCCGCCGTAGGCATATTTGCTGGCATTGATGACCAGTTCCGTCAGCACCAGCCCTACATTGATGGCGCGGTCTGCCGAAATGGAGACGGGTGATAGAACCATGCGAAGTTGCGCCTGCCATTCCTCGCCAAGTGAAGAGCAGAGCTCTTCCATCAACTCTTCAAGGTAGCGGCTCAGATCAACCATGCCCATCTGATCGCCACGATACAGACGCCGATGAACCAGCCCGATGGCCGCAATTCGGTGCTGGGCTTCAGAAAGAGCTTCGGTGGTTTCTTCGTTCGTGGAAGTCCGGGCCTGAAGCTTCAGGAAAGATGCCACCATTTGCAGTGAATTCTGCACACGATGGTTTACTTCACGGATCAGGAAGTCTTTCTGTTGAATCAGGCTCTCACGTTCCTGAACTGTCGCCGTCAGGGTCGCATTCAGCTCGCGGAGTTGCTGGGTCTGATAATCGGCAATCAGGCTGCGGCGGAGACGACGGGCAGCCTGCTTCTGTTCTGTCGTCCATCGATGGGAATGGCCTAGAACGGTCTGCTCCCAAGACTCGAAAGATTTGCGGGGATGCAGAATCCCGTCGTGGTCAGGTGCTCCTTTGTGAGGATTGCCTGCCCACTCGATGACCTGAACGATCTCGACCCGGCTCCAGACAAGCGTCAGGGAAGTTCGGAAAGGAAGTGTGATGGCCAGAATTCCGGCAGAAGCCTCGGGCCACATCTCTGCGGGTGGGTAGTCCTTGCCCAGACACGAGCTACAGAAAATCCCGCCATTGCTGCCCAGACGGAGCCAGTCACGAATGGCGAGGAGATCCGAATGTTCAGGAACCTTGCCAGACGTTTTAATCTCTTTCTGATCAATGACTGCAAAGCCATCGCAGGGAAACAGGCTGTGTAACTCCGTGACGGATCGCTGCAGGTTGTCCTTTACGGACGCGGCAGGGTCGAAATGGGACGTCGCGAACTCAATGGCATTTCTCAGGCGCAAACGCTCCTGATACGTGATGAGTTCTTCCTTGTTCCGAAGCTGACGTGACATGACGCCAGCGAGCGTCCGGCATGCCGCTCTGATGTCTTCAGAGAGAATGCGGGGAGTGGCGTTGTGGCAAGTGATCATGCCCCACAGAATGCCGTCCACGACCAGGGAGATGGAGGCTGAGGCCGCCACGCCCATGTTCGACATATACTGCAAATGGACGGGCGAAATGCTGCGAAGCTGGACGTCACTCAGGTCGATACCCGAAACCCCTGCTTCAGCAGGGCGAATAGGGGCAGCCTCATAATGAATGTCTGGAATGACCCGGATACGGTTGCGCAGATAAAGCGCCCGCGCCTGCCGGGGAATATCGCTGGCTGGAAAATGATGATTCATGAGGGACGGGAAAGCGTCATTGCGCTTTTCGCCCATCACGCAGCCAGAACCGTCCTCCTGAAAGCGATAGACAAGAACGCGATCAAATTCGGTCAGCTTGGCGAAGATCTGCGCTCCGTGATGGCACACGGCAGCAATGTCCGGGCAACGCTCGAAACGATCAGCTGTGGCATCAATCTGGCTGAAGATTTCCCACGTCAGGAAATTACGACTGTCCAGAGGCTCCAGCTCTACCAGAAGGTGCTCGCCAGAGACGTGGAACTGGGCATTGAACGTCTCGTCCTGCAGGCCGGAGACCCGGGTATTATTCAGGGCCTTGCCGCCTGACTGTTTCAGCCCATCTGCTGGAATGTTCAGAAGATCAGGTAGGCTCTGGCCGAGCCAGTTCGAATTGAGGCGCGCTTCCAGATCGCCTGCGCCGGCAATAATCTGAAGAGTATCGGCCTTGGCAATCAGGAGAAGCCCGTAGGGCTGGATCGCATCCGGGCGATGGATCTGCTCACGATCGCAGGATGTGAGCAGGGCATCTGAAAGGGGCTGCCCCGACTGGAGAGAGATCTTCGACGATAAGGTCAAGGTCTGAAAATCCCTCTTGGCGGAAATGCAGAAAGTATCTGGTCTTGTCATCTAGGCAGGGGCTGCTCGAAAAGCAAACCCCTGTGAAAATACGACAATTCAACAGGAATATATCGTGAACCTTAAGGTTTTCTGCCCCCTGTTGTCAATTTGGCTTACTGCTGGATTGCGTCCTGCTGCATCCAGGATGCAACGTCCAGAGACAGAGCATGACGGCTGGCCGGGCGCGTATAGAGCATGTGGCCACCCTGATAGAGATGCAGGGAAACGCGGTCTGCTCCGACCGTCAGATGGTCCTTCATCCAGCGGGCTGTGCCGAATGGGCAGGCAAGATCGTAGTACCCGTTTGCAACGAACACACGCAGACCCGGATCAAGCGCCAGCAAACGGTTCAACACTGGAATCTGATGGACAGGAGCAGGACCGCCTTCGCTCCATTTCCAGCTTGAATTGACCTTGAAAGAGAGCAGGTCATAGGTCAGCGGAGTCTGGAAACCGAGGTCATTGGCGGCATAACCAGAGAACGCGTTGCCATAGGCCCGGCCAAAGCCGAACAGCGTTGGGTCAGGGCTCTCGTCCAGACCGTCTGCCGCAGGGTCGGCAATCGTCTGCGTAAAGTCATACAGGCCGTGAAGGCGACCGTTCTGGGACATGACGTCATGCGACCCGATCGCCGGAACACCATGCTGGCGCGTTACCACATCCTCTGGAAGGCCCGTACGGTGAGCGACTTCGGCGTAGAATGTCTTTCCGTCTTCGCCGCTCGGGATTTTGCCCGCAACCTTTGGAAGATAAGTGCCCATCGCCCATTCATATGCTGCATCAGCCGACTGCTGAGTGACGTTCGGGCTTTCATGTGCCGAAATCAGACTGGGGATCATGAGGGCAGCAGACAGAGGGTTCTCGTCCGTGTCCAGAAGCGGCATTTCGATGGCAGGAGACAGCATCACGACGCCATTCAACAGAATTCCCTGTTCCATCTGAAGCGCATTGGCGACCTGAATGGAGCGAATGCCACCATAGCTTTCACCCACTAGATAATGCGGGGAGGATTGGCGACTGTTCTTGGCTGTCCAGAGCTGGATAGCCTTGGCAAACGTGCTGGCATCCTGTTTGACGCCGTAGAACTGGTCTCCAGCCTTGGCGGTGTCGAGCGGGCGTGAATAGCCTGTCCCCACGGCATCGAAGAACACCATGTCCGTGAACGGAAGCCAGCTATCCGGATTGTCACCGAGCTTCGCGTGAGTGCCGTCGGTTGCATCCTTGGGAGGCATGGTCAGGGCGACCGGGCCTGCGGCACCAAGGTTCAGATAGGCTGTTGCGGCACCGGGGCCACCGTTGAAGAAATACGAGACAGGACGCTTGGCATCCGCGGCGCCGTCCTTGGTGTAGGACACGTAGAACATGCGCGCCGTCGGCTTCCCATCGGGGCCACGGAGGGTCAGGGTGCCAGCATGCGCGGTGTAGGCGATGCCATTCAGATGATGCTTCGTAACGGAGTCAGTGGGTAGGAGAGCAGCTTCACCGGGAAAGCTGTCTGAGGCCTTGGCTGCGTCAGCTTTGGGCGTGTCCTTCGGGGCATCTGCCGCCAGGGCAGGAAAGGCAGAAACGGGGGAAAGAAGGGACAGGGCAAGCAGCAGCGCGCGGCGGGACATCATCTGTCTGTCATCTCCAATGAGAATTGCAGGGTTGTTTCTGCCCTACCAGCACGGATGCTCGTCTGCCACCGGCCCCGCATGAAGTTTTCGTCATGCGGGGCCGGTATTGTCTTGTTACTGGCCCTGAGGCGCCTTGATGTTGGGAGACAGCATCAGCCGCGGATCGGCAACGCGGTCATAGTCATCGGCTGCCATGAAGCCCAGTTCCAGAGCGGCTTCCTTCGGGCTCAGGTTCTTCTCCATTGCATGATGAGCAACCTGTGCGGCCTTGTCGTATCCAATGGCGGGAGAAAGCGCCGTAACAAGCACAAGAGAGCGGTCCAGATCCTGCTTCAGTTTGTCTTCGTTAGCGCGAATGCCTTCGACAAGATGCTGACGGAAGTTCTCTGACCCGTCATGAAGAAGCGTGATGCCCTGCATGATGTTGTGGATCATGAGTGGCTTGTACACGTTCATGTCGATCATGCCGGATGCACCACCCAAGCCAACCGCCACATCATTGCTCATGACCTGAAGGGCGAGCATGGACAGGGCTTCAGCCTGTGTCGGGTTGATCTTGCCTGGCATGATGGAAGAGCCCGGCTCGTTTTCTGGCAGCAGCAGTTCGCCGAAACCGGCACGAGGGCCGCAGGCCAGCAGGCGGATGTCATTGGCGATTTTGAACAGGCTTCCCGCCGCAGTCCGCAGGCAACCCGACAGGTGGACAAGTGCATCGTGCGCGCCCTGAAGGGCGAATTTGTTTTTGCCAGCCGTGAAGCCTAGTTGCGTCAGATGCGCAATTTCTCCGCAGGCGCGGGTGTCAAATCCGGGGTCTGTATTCACGCCAGTGCCGAGTGCCGTTCCGCCGAGAGCCAACGGGAGGAGGCCATCACGGGCCGCTTCCAGGCGTGCAATATTGTCTGTCAGCATCCCGGCGTAGCCATGCCATTCCTGACCAAGCGTAATGGGAACAGCATCCTGAAGATGCGTGCGGCCGACCTTGACCAGATCCTTCCATTCTTCCGCTTTGGCAGCGATGGCATCCCTCAGTCTGGTGAGGGCAGGAATGAGATGGCGATGTACACCCAGAACAGCCGCAATGTGCATGGCCGTGGGGAAGTTGCAGTTGGTGGACTGCGCCATGTTGACGTGATCGTTCGGGTGTAACGGTGTTTTGCTACCCAGCGGCTGACCCGTGAGTTGGCTGGCCCGGTTTGCGATGACTTCATTGACGTTCATGTTGAACTGCGTGCCAGAGCCCGTCATCCAGACATGGAGCGGAAACATCCGGTCATGCTGCCCGGTCATGATCTCATCGCAGACGGTATGGATCAGATCCGCGCGATCCTGGGACAGGCGGCCACTGGCTGCATTGGCCGAGGCGCAGGCACGCTTCATGATCGCATAAGCCTCGATCATTTCCTGCGGCATCAGTTCGCGGCCGATGCTGAAATATTTCAGGGAGCGCTGTGTCTGAGCGCCCCACAGAACATCATCAGCAACTTCGATCTGGCCCATGCCATCGGTTTCAATACGGCTCATGCGGTCTGGAGCTTTCCTGCAGGACGGAGTTCATGCCTGCGCGGAAACTATCCCAGAAGGATCAGGGGGAAAACAGG
Organism: Gluconobacter sp. P5H9_a; assembly: GCF_018812085.1. Classification (NCBI taxonomy): domain Bacteria; kingdom Pseudomonadati; phylum Pseudomonadota; class Alphaproteobacteria; order Acetobacterales; family Acetobacteraceae; genus Gluconobacter; species Gluconobacter sp. P5H9_a. The sequence goes on along the minus strand of NZ_JACRVW010000005.1, from coordinate 191,912 downwards.
GGAAGGGACGCAGATGAGGCTGGGCGCGTGAAAAACGTTCCCCAGCATTGTCGGACGCAGACGATCAGCAGATGGGCGCTTTTGCTTGAAGCACAGACAACTGCTGACTGAGATGTCGGCCTTTAACGGCCGAGCCAGCGATCCCCACCGAAGCGATTGTGGGAGAACAGAAAACCCGCGCAAAGACCTGCGGCCGCAAAGACGATCGTCCACAGGGAGATCGGGAGGAGCATGGTCGAAACGGCTGAAAGCAGAACCATCCCTGCGAAGGCACAGATGGCGGATTCGATCATCCGGGGCCCGAAATGACGTTCAGCACCGCAATTCGGACAGTGTTCTGCGGTCGACCGGATTTTTTGCCGGCAGACCGGACAGATTGTGACGGCTGTGGAAAGGGGTTCCATCATTGGCCGTGATTCTCCTCATGTTCACCGACGGCGATCCGCGCTTCCACAGCCAGGCGCCATTGCGCATCAGCCGGGGCGGCCGCCAGGGCACGGCGATACAGATCAAGACTGCTCGCGGAAATGTGCCCGTCCTTCTGGGTCTGGAGTTCTGCGAGCTGGATTGCAAGCTCTGGAGTGAAATGAATGTCCAGAGCGGACTTCCAGTCAGCGATGGCTTCTGAGGTCAGGCCAGCGCGCGCCTCGATCTGACCCAGCAGGACATGACCTGTCTCGTAAGTCGGATTGTCCTTTGGAATCGTGGCGACCTGCGCCTGAAGCTTCTGGATCATGACCATGGCTTTAGCGTCTGGCTTGACCTGACGGGCGCTTAGAGGCTGTGGCGGCAGGGACGGGTGCCCGTTCACGATATACAGCGCAAATGCGGCAACCGGGATGCCAAGACCAACGGCCAGAAGGGGGAGAAAACGCTTCGAACGGGCCGTTGCATCTTTCAGGTCTGGTGTGGCGGAAGATTCGTCGGCAGCCAGAAGCCTCCGCTGGATTTCGATGCGGGCTGCCCCGTACTCGTCGCCGTTGACGAGGCCCAGATCCCGGTCCCGGTCGAGTTCGGCGAGCTGGCCGCGATAGAGCGTCAAAGCAGAGTCCCGCGCGTCCACGCGGCGGCGGAGGCGGCGGAGGCCATAAAGGGCCGGTAGCAGCGTGATAGCTGCAACACTCAGGATTCCCAACCAGAACAAGACTTTACTCCCGGCCCGACAGGGCATCCAGGCGTGCACACTCATCATCTGAGAGCGGCACAGGTGTAACGATGCGACGTCTCGTCGCACGCCACGCAATAACAAGACCGGCCACCAGGGCCAGAGCAGGCATCAGCCAGAGCAGGGCTGTTGACCATGAAAACTGGGGAGCCAGACGGATGAATTCGCCATAGCGATCTCCCATCCAGTCCATGATCTGCTGGTCAGACTTCCCCGCCGCGACCTGCTCGCGAACAACTTTGCGCAGATCGCGGGCCAGCGGTGCACTGCTGTCTTCGATGCTCTCATTCTGACAGACGAGGCAGCGGAGGTGAGCACCGATGGCTTCCGCCCGCTTTTCCTGCACTGGATTGGGGAGCATTTCTGACGGGTCATCAACTGCGAGAGCGATGCCGCCTCCCGCCAGTGCCACAGCAACCAGCAGGGCAGACAGACGTTTCATCATAGTCCTGCAAGCCTTGGCCGGATTTCCGCGTCATAGATTTGCGGATCGAGAGCGGCACTGCCATGCCAGAGAATCCGGCCGCCGGGGGCGACAAGAAAGCTTTCGGGAACGCCCGTTACACCCCAGTCGATCGCGACGCGGCCATGTCTGTCAGAAGCCACGCGGGCATAAGGCGTGCCATCACGCTGAACAAAGGCGCTCGCGTTTTCCGGCTTGTCTTCATACGCGATGCCCCAGATGGGCATATTGCGGGAAATGGATCGTAGGCCAGGCATTTCCTGAACGCAGGGAATGCACCAGGACGCAAAGAAATTTACCAGAACCGGGCGTGTTTCAGCCTTCAGCTCCTTATCCGTAAATCCGTCACCCAGCCCGGGCAGACCTGGCATGGCGAATTCAGGAATAGGGCGGCCGACATTCGGGTTTTTGATGGCCCGCGGGTCAAAGCCGCCGCTTTCCATTCCTTGCAGCATTTTCCAGAACCCGACGCCCAGAACGCCAGCGCCAACAATCGGAAGGGCCGTCAGGAGGCCGCGTCGTGTTGCATTCATGCGTGTCTCTCCTCAGGCTTTGGCCATGGTCCGTGCGGCAGACCGCTTCGGTGCGCCAACGCGCAGACGACGATCCGAGAGCGAGAACGCTCCGCCGATGGCCATAACAAGCCCGCCAAGCCACATCCACGGGGCAAGCGGGTTCTTGTGCAGACGTAGCACATAGGTCGCATCGGCGCCCGTTCCGTGCCGGTCTCCCACGACGCCATAAAGATCCGTGATGAAGTTCGTATGGATCGCGACTTCCGTTGTGGTCTGGTTCTGTGTGGTGAAGTCCCGCTTTTCCGGATGCAGCATCGTGATCAGTTTGCCGTTGTGGCGTACGGCAATATCTGCCTGCATCGCGCGGTAATTCGGTCCGGCATAGTCATGAACGTTGATGAGCGTCCAGTCATCACCGGCGAGACTGCGGGTCTCGCCAACGTGGATCTCTACGATCGCATGCTGGGCACCAGACATTCCACACAGACCCAGCACGGTAATGCCCGCACCGATATGTGCCAGCGCTGCTCCCCAGCTTGAGCGGGGAAGGCTTTTGGCGCGCGCCAGCATCTCGCTGCGGCTGGAATGACCAAGGCCAATGCGGCGCAGAACATCCGTAACGGAGGCCGCCATGACCCAGATCGCCAGTGCGCCACAGGCGATAGGCAATGCTCCAGAGAACTTCCAGAAACACAGGACCAGGCCGATAGCTCCGAGAATGGCCGCGACAAACAGGTGGGAGAATGTTCGTGCCAGTTGCGCCCGCTTCCATGGCAGCGCTGTTCCGACGCCCATGGCCAAAAGGAGGGGAATTGTGAGTGGGATGGTTGCCGCATCGAAAAAGGGCTTGCCCACTGAAATGGTGCGCCCCGCCAGAAGCTGCATGAATGGCGGGTACATTGTGCCTGTCACAACAACCGCACAGATCGAGCACAGCAGGATATTGTTCAGAACGAGCGAGCCTTCTCGCGAGACGGGCGAGAACAGGCCGCCAGATGTCAAAGACGGTGCGCGCCATGCAAAGAGTGCGAGCGAACCGCCAATGACCAAAGCCAGAAGTGCCAGAATGAACACGCCACGGGCCGGATCATTCGCGAAGGCATGGACAGAATTCAGGATACCTGAACGGACGAGGAATGTGCCGGACAGGGAAAATGAGAATGTCGCAATAGCCAGCAGAACCGTCCAGATTTTCAGGCCCTCGCGCTTTTCTACGACGATGGCGGAATGAACGAGTGCGGTTCCGGTCAGCCACGGAATGAGCGAAGCGTTCTCAACCGGGTCCCAGAACCAGTAGCCGCCCCAACCCAGCACATAATAAGACCACCAGGACCCAAGAGCGATGCCGCAGGTCAGGAAGCACCAGGCCGCTACGGCCCAAGGTCGAACCCAGCGGCCCCAAGCGGCATCCACCCGGCCTTCAAGCAAAGCAGCAACGGCAAACGCAAATGGGACGGCAAAGCCAACATAGCCCGTGTAGAGAATGGGCGGATGGAAGGCGAGGCCCGGGTCCTGAAGCAGCGGGTTCATGCCCTGACCATCCATGGGAGCCGGAAAAACGCGGTCGAATGGGTCGGAGGTCAGGAGGCAGAACAGCTGGAACCCGGCTGAAACACCGCCAAGAATGGCCAGAACGCGGCCACGGAGAATGTCCGGGAGATTGCGTCCAAAGGTCGATACGGCTGCGCCGCAGACGCCGAGGATCAGCGTCCAGAGCAGGACGGACCCTTCATGGTTCCCCCAGACACCCGTGATTTTATACAGCAGCGGTTTGGAGGCAGCGGAGTTTGCCGCGACGTTCTGGACGGAGAAATCATCCCGAACGGCGCACATGATCAGGCTGAAGAAAGAGATGGCCAGAGCGAAAAGCTGTGAAACCGCGAAAAATGGCGCCATGGCGACAAGGCGGGCATTGCGCTTGTGAGCGCCCCAGAGGGGAACGACAAACTGAATGAGTGCGAGAACGCAGGCGAGGGCCAGGGCAAAATGGCCCTGTTCTGGTCCAAACATTATGGCGTTCAGCCTCCGGTTTTCTTGGCTGTCATGGTGTCCCAGCTTGCCGCGTCAGGGGCTTTACCAAAACGAGGGTCCCACTTGCCGGTACGCTTCAGTTCTTCGGCCACTTCTTTGGGCATGTAAGTCTCGTCATGCTTGGCAAGCACTTCACTGGCCGTGAAACCACCATCCTTCTGCACCGTGCCGAGTGCCACTACGCTCTGGCCTTCGCGGAAAAGGTCAGGAAGGATGCCGGTGTAGTGAACTTCGACTGAAGCCTGACCATCCGTCACGTTGAAGGAGTTTACCGGGGCATCGTGTTCCGTGATGCGGTGCAGTGAGCCTGCAACAACCATTCCGCCCAAGCGGATCGTGCGATCAGGCGCCGGGGGGTGCGCCTTGACCTGAGACGGGGCCATGAAGAATACGATGTTGGAAGAGAAGGCCCTCAGCGTCAGGGCTGCCGCGGAGCTGATGCAGGCGAGGCAGGCGATGACAATCCACAGCCGACGTGTCTTGCGGGTCATGATGCAGAGCTTTCACGGTGGCGGAGCTGGCTTTCGACAGCCGCCAGCCGGGCTTTGGCACGGCGCAGACGCAAAGCCGCGCCGATACCGAGAACCAGCGAGCAGCCGATGGTGAGACCATAAGCTGCGGCGATATAGGGCCAGTGATTGGGAAGGTGCATCATGCTGCGGACCTGTCCGGACGGTTGAGCCTGGAGCGTGCCATCAGCTGACGCGCGCGGCTCTCGTGGATTGCGGCACTCAGCCGGGCGAAAATGACAGCGGCGACACCAAGAGTGAAGCCGATGGTCGTGATGAGGAGCGGCCAGAGCATCGTCATGGACATGGTCGGTGCACCAGTCAGCGTGATGCTGTCCGGCTGATGCAGCGTATTCCACCATTGGACGCTGAACTTGATGATCGGCAGATCGATGGCGCCGGCCAGTGCCAGAATGGCAGCAGCGCGTTGTCCCCGGGCGGGTTCATCAAAGGCCCGGATCAGGGCGATGTGCCCCAGGTACAGGAAAAACAGCACCAGAACGGAGGTCAGGCGCGCGTCCCATACCCACCAGGTGCCCCACATCGGCTGTCCCCAGAGGGAGCCTGTAATGAGGCAAAGAGCGGCTGCGCAGGCCCCGACCGGGCCAATTTCGATGGCGGCGAGATCCGCCAGCGGATGCCGCCACACGAGGGAGAGAAGCCCGCAGACTGCGAGACCGAGGTAGCAGGAGGAGGCAAGCCAGGCCATTGGGACATGCACATACATGATCCGGACCGTCTCGCCCTGTTGCCAGTCAGCGGGGGCGAAAAAGAGACCCCAGACAATGCCGACGGTCAGGAAGATGATCGCACCTGTGGATAGCCACGGCTGAAGCGCACGGGCCAGACGCAGGAATTGCCCCGGATTGGCATAACGATGGAGCAGGTTGGGCGTAGGGCGCACGGGAACTCTCAACTCGGAGAAATATTTCTACTTGAAATAGTCCGAACCCCACGCATTCGGAAGGGGCGCATTGTCCCATTGTTCCTATGACTGTTATCACGTTTCACGGAAATGAGCGCGAAATGGGAACTTTCCGTAGGAGAAAGACGTGGCGTACTGGCTGATAAAATCCGAACCCGAAGCCTTTTCGTGGAATGAACAGGTTCGTAATGACATCGAACCATGGACCGGCGTTCGCAACTATCAGGCGCGGAACAATCTTGCGGCCATGAAGACGGATGACCTGGCGTTTTTCTATCATTCGGTGAGCGAAAAGCAGATCGTTGGTGTCGTCAGGGTCGTGAAAGAGGCTTATCCGGACCCGACTGCGGACGATCCGCGTTGGGTTTGCGTGGATGTGAAGGCAAGTGGTGCTTTCACGACTCCAGTGAGTCTGGCTCAGATCAAGGCCGATCCGGCTTTGGAAGAGATGGCTCTTCTCAGACAATCCCGCCTTTCTGTCGCTCCGGTGACGGAGCAGGAGTTCCGGCATTTGACGAAAATCGGCGGGTGGGTCCGCGCCTGACGGACCCGTTACCGGTCAATGAATGTCTGACGCATCCCCGTTGACGAGAACATTGGTCTGCCCGTTGGACGGGTGCCCAGCGTAGGTGAGGGGAAGATCTTCGCTGTGATAGGGCGCCGTAACGGGGGCGTTGAACTTTACTGGCATACCGAAAATGCTGAAGTGGGACGGCAGGTTGTTTGTGCCGTTGGTTTTCTGCTCAGCATTGGTGCCCGGCATGCCGACAGGAAGATGCGTTCGCACTTCGCCGCTGAAATTTGCGAGTCTTTCCTCGGAGTCTTCCACGGCAACATAGCCGTGCGGCGGCGGCGGAGCTCCACCGTCTGGCAGTGCAACCTGCTGGGCGGGCGTCAGGTTTTTCTCTGGCGGGTTGTTCAGCTGATGCGCCGTTGAGGGCGGGATCTGTGGCAGATCGGCCGTACTATGGCTACGATGGGCATGATGTGGAGCGGACAGGGCCGGTGCGGCTGCTGTCACAAGGAGGCTGGCTACCAGCGGGGCAGACAGGATCCAGCGGGAAAATGTTTTCATAATATGTCCTTCTCCACACCCGGCCGGGGCACCCGTCAAGCAGGGGGCTTTCGTGATGCGATATGAAACCTGCTATCGGGTAAACGGTTTCAGGTCTTACGAACAGGAGTTTTGATCGTCATGACCGTAGAGAATGGCTCGCAGCTTCCGAGTAACGAATTTGCATCACTGGCGCTGGACGGGGACTCGTTGGCCCAGCTTCAGTCCGTGCTGGAACGCGTCGAACAGGGGCGCGGTGTCCTTGTCCGTCTGGCGGATCTCATGGGAGGAGCCGTCGGGCAGGCTGCGCGACTCGGGATGAAAGGCCTTGGCCTTGCGCCCACAGTGCAACAGAAAATTCAGAAGACGGCTGAAATCGCGATCGAACGTGCCTTCAATATTGCGATTGTCGGCATCAAGAATGACGTCCCGCTCGTTCGTGAGCCGTGGCGTGAGAACGCCGGACAGGCTGCTGTTGCCGTGTCGGGCGCCGTCGGTGGTTTTGGTGGAATTTTTGGACTGGCCCCTGACGTCGGGTTCACAACCCTGACCATCATGCGGGAAATCGCGCGGATTGCCCGTGAAGAGGGTGAGGATCTGCGTGATGAGGGAACACGTCGCGCGTGTCTTGAAGTGTTTGCACTCAAAACTTTCCCTGCCCGTCAGGAAGAGGACGATGGGGAGCTCGGCTTCTTCTCCGCGCGTGCTTTGCTGCGTGGACGCCCGGTTGTGATGCTGATTTCCGAAGTGGCCTCTCATTATGGAATTGGCCTGTCGCGGAAGTTCGCGTTGCAGATGGTTCCGGTTGCAGGTGCGCTCTGTGGTGCTTCGCTTAACGCTGCCTTCCTCGCCCATTATCGCGCACTTGCGCGGGCACATTTCACGATCCGTCGTCTGGAGCGCACTCACGGTCGCGCTGTTCACGAAGCTGCAGTGGACATCCGCTCAGGTGCCGCATCGGAAACCTTTTCCTGATTTTTCAGGACGCTGAACGAAAGCTGGAAATATGATGCCGAGCAGTCTTCTCTGGCTGAGTTTCACATTGGTTCTGGCTGTCGTGCAGCTGTTTCTGACGTCAGCGGCCTGCCGCAGGCAGGATGGTGTGCAGTGGGCCACGAGTAACCGGGATGGCGAAGCCCCGCGATACACAGGCGTTGCCGCCAGAATGCGGCGGGCACAGGCAAATTTTCAGGAGACGCTCCCGATCTTTATCGGGGCAGTCCTTGTGGCCCATGTGGCCGGTCGGGACGGAAGTCTGGTGACCTGGGGAGCAGGCCTCTACTTCCTGGGGCGACTGGCTTATATTCCAGCCTATGCCTTGGGTCTGGGAAGCATCCGCAGTTTGATCTGGGGAGTGTCGATGATCGGGCTGTTTCTGGTTCTGGGCGGACTGATCTGACGATCAGCTTCGCTTGGGGCGAAGGCGCCAGAAGTCCAGTAGGCCCCAGAACACAATTCCTGCAAAACAGATTTTGACGAGTGCCATCAGCAGGCCGTCAGCTTCAGGGAGCAGGAAGCGTGCGAGCCCGAGCGGAATCAGACAGATCAGATAAACAAACGCTATAGGCAATGCAGTACTCCATCGAGATTGGAGTACTATGTACCACATCCGGGTACAGAAAGGTGAATAATCCCCCATGTGCGACGCGAAGCAGAAACCGGGTGTCTGACATTACGCCTGAAATCCTGTTGGATGCTTACGCCTCGGGGATTTTCCCGATGGCCCCTGATCGGGACAGTGACGAGCTCAGCTGGTATTTTCCAGAGGAGCGTGGAGTACTTCCACTCGACGCAATGATTGTTCCCCGAAAACTGATGCGTACGATCCGGTCTGGCAAGGTTCAGGTTACATCGGATCATGCCTTTGGGGATGTCATGCTCGCTTGTGCAGACCCTGCGCCGGGCCGGGAGGAAACATGGATCAGCCCGAAAATTTGTGACCTCTATGGCGCTCTTCATGAGCGTGGTTTTGCACATTCGATCGAAGTCTGGGACGAAGGCACCTTGGTAGGGGGGCTGTATGGCGTTGCACTCGGCGGAGCATTTTTCGGGGAGAGCATGTTTTCCCGCCAGCGCGATGTTTCCAAGATTGCATTGGTTCATCTCGTTGCAGGATTGCGAAAGGGAGGGTATCGCCTTCTGGATACGCAATATACCACTCCCCATCTGACAACGCTTGGGGGCATCGGTATCCCGGCGGCAGATTATCTGGCGCTGCTGAACCAGGCTTTGACTGTCCGTACCATCTGGCCGGATGATTTCAGTCTGCACGCCCTGCGCGATGACATCGCGTCTCTGCGCCCACATCCAGGAGAATCCTGATGATTTCATTCCTCCGGCGGCATCAGTCTGCTCTTCTCATTGGCCTGCTTTTTGCAGGCAGTGGCGGATCGGCTCTCGCTGATGACCATCCGAGACTGGCGCCCGCGCGTGATGCGACCGTGACCTATCACCTGTCTGCTCCGGCCTCCCAGGGCGGCGATGTGAAGGTCTATTTCTCAGGCTCGGGTGATCTCCTGCGGATCGACTCAGCAGATGGGCAAGGCATCACGATTCTGGACCGGCCGGGGCAGGTCGTGACGCTCGTAATGGTGCCGCGCAAACTGTACGCACATATTCGTCCCCAGCACGGACTGCATAATCCGTTCATGCTGGATCTGGGCATGAAGTACACCAAAGGCGGTAAAGAGACGATTGCCGGGGCCGTTTGTGATCATTGGGATATCCAGACAGCCCATGGCAAAGCTTCGGCCTGCGTGACTGACGATGGTGTCATTCTTGCCGAGGATGGTGTGGATGCCGATGGTGCCTCGGGCTCTATCCGAGCTGTAAGCCTGTCCTATGGGGATCTCCCGACCGCGACCTTCCAGCCTCCGGCTGGTTTTCAGGAAATTACGCCCCGCACGGCGTCTCGCCGTCAGGGGGGAGCCAGCAATCAGGCGAACACATTAACGCCGTCTCCTGTGCCGGAAGGTGGCGCTGCGGGCGATTCCAATGTGCAGACGCCGGGTCATATTGCGGCAGAAGGTACTCCTGCGGAAACGTCAGGTCCTGCGGCTCCAACGCTTTTGCCAGGGCAGGTTGCGCCGTCACAGGATACGACCCAGCCATCTGTTCCTAATGACTCGGCTGGCGACGGAACGGTCTCCTCACCTGATCAGCCGCCAAGCGGACCAGTAAACGGTGGCATGAAAGAATGAAGCGTATTTCTCTGGCCGCCGCCTTTACGTTGGCTGTTCTCGTAACCGGCGCAGCGAACGCTGCTGACACCATGACGGCCCCCTTTGTCACACCGATGCACGATGCGGATATCGATTACATCATGGTGGGGCCGGGAGGGCAGCATCTGCACCAGCGGATGCGCTGGAACTCGCAGATGTGGCGTCAGCGCGTTGATCCGGAAGGGGCCTCAACGGTCATGCTGACGGATTATCGGCTTCATCGTCTGATGGTTCTGGATACGGCTCTGAAAACTGCCACGGTCACCGAGGCACCGGGCGAATCGTTTTCCGCTCCGGGAACACCTGCGGCAGGGGCGTGGAAACAGGTTGGTCCGGCCACAATTGCTGGTGAGCCGTGCGTTATCTGGGAAGCCGCGGACACCGACAACAAGCCCACAGACTTCTGTTACACGGCGGATGGTCTGCTGCTCGGCGCGACCCAGAGCGGACGGCTTGTGGTGCAGGCTGCCTCGGTAAATCGATCGTCTCAGTCAGTAGAACTCTTCGATCCACCAGCCGGTTATCACCGGATTGACCCAAAGCACTGAGAGGGGCGGGCAATAGTCATAATTTGAGAAAATCTTGCCATGATTGTTGCCTTTTCCTGCCATTTTCGTGTGGCAGATTTCTTCTCACAGGACGGACAGGATCTCTTCTGATCCCCCGTCTGACGTAATGAGGAGATTTGCCATGCGTCGCATCACCCGTGCAGTCCTTCTGGCTGCGCCCCTGCTGATCGGCACGGCAGTAGTTGCCCCGAATGCCGTAGTTCCCGCCGCTGAAGCTCATTGGCATGGCGGATATGGCGGTCCCGGATACGGTGGCCCTGGGCGTGGATATTATGGCCCGGGACCGGGCTGGCATCGTGGCGGTCATCGTGGAAATACCGGTGCCGTCGTTGGTGGCATTCTAGGCGGTCTGGCGATCGGTGCCGTTGGTGGCGCCATGCTGAGCAACTCTTATGGTCCGCCACCGCCGCCGGTCGTGTATGCCCCGCCGCCACGTGTGGTTTATGCGCCACCGCCGCCGGTCGTTTATGCTCCGCCGCCGCCAGTTGTGGTTTATCCGCAATACTGAGCCCTTTTTACCCTTCGTCCGCCTTGATCGGGCGAAGGGTGTCAGGCAATCATGGTGCCTATGACAGATCATGCTCTTCAGGTGGGCGACCAGGCCCCTGCGTTTTCGCTTCCCGTCTCGGGCGGCGGTACCGTCAGCAGCGATGCGCTGAAGGGTAAGCCATATCTGCTTTATTTCTATCCGAAAGCTGACACGCCCGGCTGTACGACGCAGGCCTGCTCCATTCAGGAGAACCTGCCGTCTTTTGACAGTGAAGGCCTCACCATTATCGGTGTCAGCCCGGATGCCGTCTCAAAAATCCAGCGCTTTGCTGCAAAGTACTCACTGACGTTCCCGTTGGCGTCGGATGAAGACCATGTGGTGGCTGAGGCCTATGGTACGTGGGTTGAGAAATCCATGTATGGCCGCACCTACATGGGCATGGAGCGCAGTTCCTTTCTGGTGGATGGGAGCGGCGTAATCCGTCACATCTGGCGCAAAGTTAAGCCTGCTGAGCACTCTGCCCTTGTGGCAGAAGCGTTCCGGAGCCTGACCTCAGGGGCCTGAGAGCCTCTCCAGCCATCTCTTTCACAGACAGGGAGAACGCCGGAGGCTTCCCGGCAAACCAGTCATGGCCCTGCCTGATCCTTACACACCTGGCCCGTTTCATTTGCCCCGTCATCTGCATGTTGCACGGTGGGCCTGCATTGCCTTTGTCGCTCCCGTCGCCGTGGCCGGCGCGCTGTCGGCTGTCCTGTTGTGGAAGCTGGCACATGGGCCAGTCGATATCACAGCAGTTTCACGTCTCATTGAACCGGTGTCTGTCGTCGCAGGCAAAAAGCCGGGGCATCCCGCCGGGCGCCTTTCGTGGTCCCGGCTGCGTGTTCAATGGCAACCAAGCTCCGGCGGTATTTCTGCGGGGCTGATGCTTGAAGCGCGCGGGCTGACGGTCGCCCGGCTGGATGGTACACCTGCCGAACAGGCCGGTGAGGCCGATACGGTTCTGGCACTTGCCCCACTTCTGCACGGCATCATCGCGCCGCGCAGATTGCGCCTGCAGGATGTCACGCTGGTTCTGCGTCGTCAGCCGAATGGTGATGTCGATCTGGATCTGCCATCCCAGAAACACGGCGGCCGCGGTGTTCCGACACAGATGGACCGATTGGCGGCCCTGGACCTCAAGAACGTCAGCATTACGCTGCTGGGGCTTCCCAATGGACAACGACTGTTATTGGGGCCGATTGAAGCACACGGGCAGCGGCTGAAAGTCGCTGCTGCGTCTCATGATTACCTGTGGAATGGTTGGTGGCGCAGTTCCGTGCGTGTTGGATCATTCCAGACGCTTCTGACGGCAAAAGGCGGACAGACCTCCCCGACCACTGGCCAGTGGCATTTGACGTCCACGACGTTCCGACCGTCCGGGTTAAGTATGTTCGCCCCGGCTCTAGCGGCATGGGACGTCCCGCTGACCGTTGGCGCGGACATTCATGTCGTGCCTCATGGCATGGGAGAGCTTCCAGCCAGCATTGAGATGCAGGTTGCCCTTGGAGCCGGGCATGTTGCGCAGAAAGAAGCGCTGCCCGTTGATCTGCGTGACGGCAAGGCGTCCCTTCATCTGGTTATGGCAAAACCTGGGACAGAGGGGGCCGCGAGACTTTCCGTTCCTGACTGTTCGCTGACGCTTGCTGATACCAATAATGCCCTGACGCACCTTCATGCGACCGCTGATCTGACCGTCAATAATCTCCAGCATATTCACGTGCTGGATGGAGATGCGACGGCCAGTCTTGATGGGTTTGATTTTGCGACGCTCGGGAGCGTTTGGCCTTCCGGTATCATCAAGGGGGGGCGGAAATGGATCGCTGCTAACATCACCAGCGGGCAGGGCCGGGACCTGAGGGTTCGAACCCATCTTCATACGAGCGATGGGCTGTCGCACATCCTCCCCACCAGCATGGATGGCCAGTTGCTGGGCCATGACCTGACCGTGCACTGGCTGCGGCCTGTGCCGCCCGCGACGGGTATCGATGCACGTCTCGGGTTTGATGGATTTGATACGCTGGTTCTTGATCTGGAGCATGGTCAGCAGGCCACGCCAGATGGAATCATCAGCATCCCTGACGGTCAGGTGCGCATTGGTAATCTGTATGAGAAAGGCCCGACGACAGGGGATATCAAGACCCATCTTCAGGGATCGGTCGCGGCTTTTCGGGATATTCTCTCTCATCCCAGGCTGCATCTTCTGTCACGGCATCCGCTTCCGTTCACGGAGCCTTCCGGGACTATTGATGCTCAGGCTCGGCTAACGCTGCCGCTGACGGCGCGTCTCAAAAACAGTGACATTCATGTTCAGGCCAAAGCCTCGTTTGCCAACGTGCATCTTGGCAATGTCTTGATGGGGCGGCCTGTTGATGGAGCGTCCGGCACACTCGGAGCGACGGAAAACGGCCTGAACCTGACAGGGGATGGGCGGTTGTCGGGCATTCCTGTCCATGTCGCGCTGGATGAAAATTTCCAGCAGGGAGCGCCGGGACGTGTGTTGCAGGATATTCGTGCAACGGCGCTTCTGGATCCCCTGTCTGCAGTGAAGTCGCATCTTGTGCCAGCGGGTTTGTTTACCGGCCATGCCACGCTTTCAGCGCATTACATAGAGCATGCCGATACGCTTGCGGATCTTGCTCTTTCCCTGAACATGGAGAAGGCCGGAATTACTGTTCCGGTCTGGACCAAGCCTGAAGGGGAGGCAGCTGTCGCGTCTGCCCATATTGGCTTTCGGGGCCATGACATGGTGGCGCTGGATGGGTTGCAGGCGCATGGTCAGACGCTTTCTGTCGCAGGTCGCGGCGTAACGCAGGCCGGACGTTTAAGCAGCATCATTATTGAAGGATTCCGTCTGGGCCGAAGCGAAGGTGACGCCCAGATTATGTTGCCGAAGGAGCCGTCCGCTCCCATTCAGATCGCTCTGGACGCTGATCCGCTGGATCTTGCACCACTCTTCGATCCGGCCTCGCGCAAGGCCGCCCGGGATGCGGCAGAGGCTGCGTCACGCGAAGCAGGGAGCCCTGCCGCCGACAAGACCTCCGGTGTCGGAGATGCCTGGTCAATCGATCTGCACGCCCCGCGGGTTTATTTCGGTCCTAAAGGGCTGGTTGGGGGCGTCGTGTCGCATATCGAACTACGAAACGGCAGCCTGACATCCGGGCGATTTGCACTGGATGCCCCGTCGCGTGTGAGAGCCGTTCTGGCGGATACAGGCCGGAGGCAGCCCTTCGTTCTGGATGTGGACAATCTGGGAGCACTGCTGAAAGGGCTGGGCTTATATGATCGGATCGGCGGCGGCGTGGCACATCTGGATGGGAATTTCCTGCGCGAGAAAGCTGGCACGTCGGGCCTTGGGCTGGGACTTCCGCCCTTCAGGGGGCAGCTGGAAATCGGGCCGTTTCAGTTCCTTCAGCCGCCCTTTACCCTCACGGCCGTTTCCGATCTTTCCCCGCTGCACTGGTCGCAAAGCCGCACAGATCGTTTCAGCGTAAGCCACGTGTCCACGAAGATTGCTTTGGAAGGGCGAAAGCTCGTCCTGCGCGATGGAACAATCGGTAATCAGGCTCTTGGCGCAACTGTAGAAGGGCCGGTGGATCTGGATACGTCAGCGTTGGCTCTGCATGGCACTATTGTGCCGCTCTTTGGCCTGAACGCGCTGCCGGGGAAACTACCGGGGATCGGGCATATTCTGGCGCCAGAGAAGGGCGGGGGCGTCTTGGCCGCGACATTTGATGTGACGGGTGTCGTTGGTCAGCCTGAGTTGACCGTCAATCCGCTTTCCATGCTTCTTCCAGGAGCTCTGCGGAAAATTCTCCAGTAGGCGCTCTTCCTTAAAGTCACAGCTGTTCCGAAATATGTACGGGAGTTCTATGATCGTTCCCGTATCAGGAGGCAGCCATGGCGGACATGACAGATCTGTTCGGGACAAATCCCGGACCTGCGGGGCGCGAGCCGCCGTCCCGTGGGAACACGCAGTCTGCTCGGCAGCCTTCACCGTCCCGCCCTATTGAGGCGCCCAAAATACCCGCTCGTCCGCCTTCACGGACGCAGCCTCTCGCAGATCGTCTGCGCCCGAAAACACTGGAAGAGGTGCGCGGCCAGGATCATCTGCTGGGGCCAGAAGGTACTCTAACGCGAATGCTTGCGCGGGGCACATTGTCCAGCCTCATCCTGTGGGGTGGGCCCGGCTGCGGCAAAACGACTATTGCACGCCTGCTGGCAGGCAAAGCCAATCTTCATTATGCACAGATTTCGGCTGTTTTTTCTGGTGTTGCTGAACTGCGCAAAGCCTTTGAAGAGGCGGATCGGCGTCAGGACGTAACAGGCCGTGGCACGTTGCTTTTCGTGGATGAAATCCATCGGTTCAACCGGGCGCAGCAGGATGGATTCCTGCCGTATGTCGAGCGCGGGACGGTCGTGCTGGTGGGGGCGACGACAGAGAATCCATCTTTCGCGCTGAACGCCGCGCTTTTATCCCGATGTCAGGTTCTGGTGCTGAACCGGTTGGACGATGCCAGTCTGGAAGCGCTGCTGACTCATGCGGAAAAAGACGTAGGCCATCGCCTGCCGCTGGATCGGGAAGCGCGTGCCAGCCTTCGGGCAATGGCGGATGGTGACGGACGCTACCTGTTGAACATGGTGGAGCAACTGGTTGTTCTGGACTCTGACAGGGAACTGACCCCGAAAGATCTTGCGGCTATCCTGTCCCGACGGGCCATTCTGTATGACCGTGACCGGGAAGAGCATTACAATCTCATTTCTGCGCTGCACAAATCCCTGCGGGGGAGTGATCCGGATGCAGGGCTGTACTGGTTCGCCCGGATGCTCGAAGGTGGCGAAGATCCGCGGTATATCGCCCGTCGCCTGACCCGGTTTGCAGCGGAAGACGTTGGGCAGGCGGACCCGAACGCGTTACCGATGGCCGTAGCTGCCTGGCAGACTTACGAGCGGCTGGGGTCTCCGGAAGGTGAGCTGGCGCTGGCGCAGGTCGTGGTTCATCTGGCGACGGCGCCCAAGTCGAATGCGGTGTATATGGCTTACAAGGCCGCACGGAAGCTGGCCCGTGAGACCGGAAGCCGCATGGCGCCGTCTCATATTCTCAATGCCCCGACAACGTTGATGAAAGACATTGGCTACGGGAAGGGCTACGAGTACGACCATGATTCCGAAGACGCATTTTCGGGACAGAATTATTTCCCGGAGGGCATGGAGCGGGTCTCGCTCTATCAGCCGACAGACCGGGGTTACGAGGGCCGTATCAGAAAACTTCTGGACATACGGGCCGCCAAAAGGGCATCCCGCGATCCATGAAAGTTTCCAACCGCATTGTAACCGAAGACGAAGCCGATCTGCGCCTCGATCGCTGGTTCAGACGTCACTACCCCAATCTCACTCAGGGCGCGCTCCAGAAGCTGTGCCGTAAAGGGCAGATCCGCGTTGATGGTGGCCGGGTCCAGAGCAACGCACGTCTTGCTCCTGGGCAGAGCGTGCGTATTCCGCCGCTGCCGGACATGACCCGTCAGGCCCCGTTGCCGCCGCCAGATCCGATGCTGGTGCGCGAAATCGAGAAGATGGTGATCTATCAGGATGATCATCTTCTGGTGCTGGACAAGCCATCTGGTCTGGCTACGCAAGGTGGCCCGGGTATCACCAAGCATGTGGACATGATGCTGGACGGCCTGCGCAAGGAAGACGAAGACCGTCCGCGCCTTGTGCACCGGATTGACCGGGATACGTCCGGTATTCTCCTGATTGCGCGTACGCCTGGTGTGGCTGCCAAGCTGGCAGCAGCGTTCCGTGGGCGTGATGTTGGCAAGACCTACTGGGCGATTGTTGTCGGCCGTCCGGCGCAGGCGTCTGGCATTATTGACCAGCCTCTGGCCAAAATTGGTGCGGGTGGTGCTGCTCTTGTTGTGGCGGCGTCCCGCGGTGAAGAAGATGCGGTTTCTGCCAAGAGCGAGTACGAGACGATCGATTCTGCGGGAAAGAAGTTCTCCTGGCTCGGCCTGTCTCCACTGACGGGACGGACGCATCAGCTTCGTGTGCATTGTGAGTCTCTGGGCACGCCGATTGTGGGTGATCCGCGCTACGGTGGGAAAACGGCTCATCCGGAAGGCTTCATCGACAAGCTGCATCTGCATGCCCGTCAGCTGGATATTCCGCATCCCGCCGGTGGTCGTCTGATTGTAACGGCACCACTGCCGCCGCATATGCGCGAAACTTTCCGTTCACTTGGGTTCGTGCCGGGCGATACACCTGCGCCGAAGCGCATCAAGGGAAGCAGAGGGCCTGCAAAATGAGGAAACTCACTGGCGCGCTCATCGGGGTCATTGTTGCCTTCGTGGGCGTCAGTATTGCTGCACATGAGCTGATTGATCAGGATGCGCTGCGCCAGCGTGTGGCCGAGGCTCTGAAAAAAGAGACGGGCCTTTCGATGGTGGTGAAAAGCTCCACCATCCAGATCCTGCCATGGCCGTCTTTCGAGGCGCGCAATCTGGTGTTGCAGCGCCCGGGCCAGGCTCCGGTGTTTCAGGCCAGGACCGTGCATGC
The DNA here is from genome assembly GCF_018812085.1 of Gluconobacter sp. P5H9_a. Taxonomy (NCBI): domain Bacteria; kingdom Pseudomonadati; phylum Pseudomonadota; class Alphaproteobacteria; order Acetobacterales; family Acetobacteraceae; genus Gluconobacter; species Gluconobacter sp. P5H9_a. Next base: position 174,382 of record NZ_JACRVW010000005.1, on the reverse strand, counting down.
GGGTCTTTCTGTTCTTGCGCTTCTTCACCGCGAGGTCCGCTTTCAGGACTTCGTGGTGGATGGTGCTACGCTGTCGCTTGAGCGCGATGCGAACGGAAATGCCAACTGGACGTTCAGTCAGCCGTCGCGTTCAGACGCAGGTGGCGCAGAGGCTCCGTTGCCGGTTCGACAGCATGTTGGTGAGCGCGTGCAGGCTCACTGGGATCTTTCTCTGGATGCATTGCATCTGACGAACAGCACAGTGAGCTGGCGCGATCAGGCTCAGAAAATGAGCGGTAGCTTCCAGATTGGCACGATGGATCTGGCTGGTCTGCGAAGCCAAAGCCCTTGGATCAATTTGCAGGGGAGCCACGGCGGAACCCCCTTCACTGTGCAGGGGCATGTGGGTGATCTTGCGCTTCTGCGCGCTGGCGCAAAGCCATGGACTTTCAGTCTGGGCTCGACGCTTGGAACGGATGCCAAGCGCGACTGGCTGAATGTGGACGGTCAGATTCATGATGCATCGAATCTGCGCGGCCTCGTTCTGACTGCGCAGGGAGAATGGCCTAATCTGCAGGATGCTCATCGCCTGTTTCCTCATGCCAGCTTGCCTGACATGCGTGGACTTGGCGGAGACATCACGGTGCAGGGTGATGCCGGGCAGGTGGCAAATGCGACCTGGACCGAGAAGGCGCGGGCCTTACTGGCGAGTCTGGCACCCAGCCGCATTCATCTGCATGTTGCGGGTCTGACGGTTCGTGGAACAGCGGTGAGTAATCTCCACCTTGATGCTGATGCAGCATCTGCGCCGCTTTCCGTGGCAGCAGATGTGCTGTGGCGCGATACGGGCTGGAGAATTCTTGGTAAAGCCGGGACCCTCGAACAGGTTGATCTCGCAAGACGTGATCGTTTCCATACGGAAGTGCCTGTCGAAGCTGAACTGCGGTCCATGCCGCTGTCTCTGTCCACCGCGTTGAATGTTGAAGGCGCGACGCCGCCCATTAATGCTCAGGATGATGCCAAAGTAACTGTGTCTGGCACGGTAGGAGCCGAGAAGAGTCATCTTGTAGTGCAGGGCGGGGCTAAAGCGCTTCACCTGCCGCGCGTTCTTTTGCATGACGTTTCGCTTCAGGGCACGGTCAGCAGCAAAGGGCTGAGTGAAGCCACGCTGGATGATATGGCTTTCAAGAGCCGCGAGGCAGACTTTGATGGCACCCTTCATCTTCTGACTGATGAAAACTCTACGCCGCTCCTCAATGGGCATCTGCACGCAACCCAGCTTGATCTCGATGCGCTGAGAGATGTCTGGCTGAAGGATGTGAAAGCAACTGCCCAGCAGCCTGCGAAAGCTCCGCCTGCAACTATTCCGGGAGCGACGGGGACCGTAGAAAAAGCAGCGACACAGCCTGTTCAGATGCAGGATCAGTCTTCTGTTCCCGCCGTGTCTGACGCAGGTGTTGTGGAGAGTGCGGCTGTGCCTTCATGGGTCAAGCGTCTGCGAGCCCAGGACCTTGACCTTCATCTGACGCTCGACCGGGTTGTGTTCTATGGACATGACTACACCAACCTGGCCACGCACCTGACCCTGTCAGACGGTCATCTGCGCCTGGAGCCGATTTCCGGACAAGGGCAGGGGCTGACCCTGTCGGGACAGGCGGATCTGGATGCATCCCATCTGCCGGTCACAACTCATTTGACGTTCCAGCCTTTGGTACTCCCGATCGGTCTTCTGGAAGAGGGCCTGGGGCTGCCATTGCTGCTTCAGGGGCCAGTCCAGCTTGTGGGGGAAGTGTCCGGTCAGGGTCAGACGGCTGAGGATCTGCGGCAGTCTTTGAACGGGCATCTGGGCGTCTCTATGGTGGACGGAAAAGTCGACAGCCAGATTCTGGGCCGCATTGCTGGCCCAGGCGCGGATTCCCTTCTAGGAAGCGGAGTGCGGCCGCTGCGTTGTATCGGTCTGCACATGGCGCTTGCTAACGATACTGCCACGCTGGACACGATTGGGCTCCAGTCCGGCCGGTTCTTTACGGCTGGGCATGGTGAGGTCCGTCTGGGATCGCAGGAAATCCAGTTGCATCTCGTGCCCAGTATCGACTTCGAAGGTGCCGGTGCTTCCACCCCTGTTATCGTAACAGGCACCTTGTCTGCGCCACAGGCGAAGCAGGACAGGGATGCCGGTGGCCGATTCCAGCTTTCGATTGGTGGGGAAGCCCCGGCTGATCCCTGCACAGCCGCGCTTGCGGCTGCCCGTGAAGGGCAGGCTGGACCGCCGCCGTCCGAGCAGTCTCATCATCACAACAAAGCGGGTGACATTCTGCGCGCGCTGGGAGTTCTCCATTGAGCAGCCGCAAACGATTCTGGCAGAGCGTTTCAGTTGGGGAGTGCGACGGGTTGTTCTCTCCTGAGTTGGACGGGCGGCCCATCCGGCTTCCTCAGGGAACTGTACTGGCCGTTGCTTCGCAGTCTCTGGCGCAGGCGATTGCGGCAGAATGGGAGGCTATTCCAAAGGATGCCTCCTTTACGCCTGAACAGCTCTCCATGACCCGTATTGCCGGAACCATGATCGAGCGGATTCGTCCCGATCTGATTGAGGCGCGGGAAGCCCTTCTGCGATTGGGTCTGGATGACGGGCTCTGCTATCGCAAAGGACCTGCCGATTCGACGGTAGAGCGTGTCTTTGCCTGGCTGGCGACGCAGGGCATTCGTCCGGAAGTAACAGACGGACTTATGCCTGTAACGCAGTCTGGCGATTACGTGACGGGGCTGGAGCGTCTGCTGTCTCAGCAAGGGGAAGTGGAACTTGCGGCATTGGGTGTGCTGACACAGTGCTTTGGAAGTCTTCTGCTGTCTCTGGCGCTGGTTTATGGCGCCATCAGCATGGAAGAGGCGACCTTTGTCGCAAATGCTGATGAACGGCAGCAGCTTTTGGTCTGGGGACAGGACGATGAGCTGATTCGCATCATGGCAATGCGGGAAAAAGATACGGCGGAAACTGTTCAGTTTCTAAAGTTATCCCGAAACACCTGATTTCCCGGTTTAGGGCATGATCTTGCCATAATCGGGGCGCATCTGGCGCTGTGACAGAACGAGATGATTAGTGACTGGCTTCCAAGGGGAGTTATGGCGCAGTTTCCGCTCTGTCCTGCAATGTCAGAGTCGAGGAAGATATGTCGGTATCCGTCAGTCGTCCCATGCGTCACATGGGTACACGTCTTGTAGCAAAGTGCTCCATGGGGGCATGGCTTCTGCTAGCTGCAACGCCGATTATTGTCGTGGTCTGCGCTATTCACGGTTGAGACACGGCTGGATTGGGCCTGAGAACCTGTCAGGCTTATCTTTTTTACTGTGACATAAAAAAAGCCCACTCTCCACGATGAAGAATGGGCTCTGGAATTTTTCCCGAAAGTAAACTCGGACGTTCAGGCGTCTCCGTTATCCGGCACCATAATGCTGACGGCAGCAGTCGCTGCAATCCCTTCTTCGCGGCCTGTGAAGCCGAGACGCTCGGACGTGGTGGCCTTCACGGAGATACGGCTGACATTCACTTGCAGCAGCTCTGCCAGACGGTCCTGCATCGCCTTGGCATGAGGGCCGATTTTCGGGCGTTCGCAGATCAGAGTGATGTCCGCGTTGACGAGGAAGCCGCCACGGGCACGGATACGTTCGCCCGCATGAACCAGGAAGCGGGCGGAATCCATGTCTTTCCACTCGTTGTCCGTGGGTGGGAAATGACGGCCAATGTCGCCCTCAGCCAGCGCACCATAAATGGCGTCACACAGCGTGTGGATGCCAACATCGGCGTCTGAATGACCGGCCAGACCCTTTGTATGGGGAATTTCGATGCCGCAGAGGATCAGCTTGCGGCCTTCCTCGAATGCGTGGACGTCATAGCCAAGCCCAACGCGGGGCAGCAGGTTGCCGTCGATTACACCTTCAAGACGCATCAGATCCTCCGCAACTGTCAGTTTGATATTATTGTCCGAGCCCTGAACGATGGCGACCGGATGGCCTGCATGTTCCAGCAATGCGGCATCATCGGTGCGGGCATCACGTTGGGTTCGGTGAAGTTCGAGCAGGGTCGGGAAGTGAAAGCCCTGCGGGGTCTGTGCGCGCCACAGGCCTTCACGGGAGACGGTATCGACAATGATACCGTTTTCCACTTTCTTAATCGTATCGCTGACCGCAACGGCAGGGATAACACCGGCATGGGCCTTCAGTGCCTCAATGACGTTCTGAACCACCTCGGGCGGCACGCAGGGGCGTGCTCCGTCATGGACAAGCACGAGATCCGGGGGTTCTGCCAGATTAGCGAGCGTTTCCAGTCCGTTGCGTACACTGTCATGACGCTCTGCGCCGCCTGATACGGGCGGCAGAACATTTAGGCCTGCCAGACTGTCAGCCAGCAGTGGGTCATCTCCTACGGGAAGCAGGATATCCACGTGTGGAAGCAGAGCTTCAGCGGCACGGCGGATGACGGGTTTTCCCCGGAGCATTCGGAATTGCTTGCTGGAGCCCTCACCTTCGGGGGAGCCAGCTGCAAAACGCCGGCCACGACCGGCGGCGAGAAGAAGGGCAGCAATACGCATGCGCGCAGGAATGGGCTGCCGGGCGCGCAACGTCAAGGGTAGGTATCAGGAGTTAGTGCAGCAGCCCGGCTTCGTGGGGGCTGTCGAGGCTGAACGTGGGGATATGCACGTCAAAGCGCTGGCCTGAAACCGGCTCGAGCATGTGGTACGTGCCGCGCATGAAACCGCTTGGCGTGGTGAGCATGGCGCCAGACGTATAATCATACTGGTCTTTCGAACCGATGATGGGCTGTTCTCCAACAACGCCATCTCCGTGAACGTGCTCAGTCCGTCCAAGGCCATCCACAATTTCCCAACTCCGGGAAATCAGCTGGAAGGTGTCCTTCCGACCATTTTCAATGCAGATATGATACGCCCACGCAAAGCGGTGGTCTTCCGGCTGGGACTGGTCGTCCAGCCAGAACGTGCGGACGGTTACGGTCACGTCGTCCGTTATCTGGCTGAAGCGGGGGGCGTTTTCCATGGCTTCGGCCATTGCCGCTTCCGGATCAGCCAGGAGATGGGGTTGGGATGACTTGTCAGGCATAACGCCATTCTAATGTCATCCCGAGCCTTTGTCAGGAAAACTTATTTTGCAGCGTGAGCAGCAGCGGCACCGGCGGTGACGTCAGCAATCAGATCGGCTGCATCTTCCAGACCAACGGAAAGACGAATCACGCCGTCGGTGATGCCCAGACGTGCGCGTTCATCTTCGCCAACACGCATATGCGTTGTGGTTGCCGGATGCGTGGCCAGACTGCGGGCGTCACCCAGGTTGTTGGAAATTGCGATGAGACCGAAGGCGTTGAGGCATGCGAAAGCACCGGCCTTGCCGTTCTCGACTTCGAAAGCGACGAGCGATCCACCGTTGCTCATTTGCTTCTGAGCAAGTTCATGCTGCGGATGATCGCTACGGCCTGGATAGCGGACATTCACGACGCCCGGCAGGCCAGCAAGTGCATCTGCGACATCTGCCGCATTGCGCGCCATGGCTTCGGTCCGGAGCTTGAGAGTTTCCAGCCCCTTCAGCAGCACCCATGCATTGAACGGAGACAGCGCGTTACCCGTGTTGCGGGTGAAGGGCTGGAGGGTCTCCTTGATCCATTTGTCGCTGCCCAGAACGGCCCCCCCTAGAACACGGCCCTGACCATCAATGTGCTTCGTGCAGGAATACAGCACCACGTCAGCGCCAAGCTTGAGGGGAGACTGTCCGATGGGGGATGCGAACACATTGTCCACCATCAGCAGCGCGCCTGCCTTGTGAGCAAGGTCTGCGATGCGCTGGATATCGAGAACGTCCAGCATTGGGTTCGACGGGCTTTCGATCAGAACAGCGGCTGTCGGGCGGGACAGCGCGCGCTCCCATGCCTCATAGTCATCACCATCAACCAGCTCCGTCTCAATGCCGTAGCGCGGCAGCAGGCTGGTGACGATCCAGTAACAGGACCCGAAGATGGCGCGGGATGCGACGACGCGCTCCCCGGTTTTCACATGGGCCAGAAGAGCCGAAGAAACGGCACCCATGCCTGTAGAGGTCGCAATGCAGGCTTCAGCCCCTTCGAGAAGAGCGAGGCGCTCTTGCAACGTGTCGACAGTAGGGTTGCCGAAGCGGGAATACTGGAAGTGCTCAACGTCACCCGTAAACGTCGCTGCAGCCTGTTCGGCGCTGTCGTAGACAAAGCCCGATGTCAGGAAGATGGCTTCGGACGTTTCACCGAATTCAGTGCGGTTCGGTGCGTCGTGCAGGAGACGGGTGGCAGTACGCCAGTTTTCTGAAGACATAAATCAGTCCCTCCATAAGGTTTCCACCTGGATAGGCGGAAAGCATGTGGCGGGCCGTGGAAGTCCTGGGAAATCTTGGATGGAAAACCGCAGGGCCTCTTTAGCGCAGTTATTTATCCTCGCCGCAAGCCGGCCGCTCAAATCACGAGGATGAAACGGTCTTTATGTCCATTTCACGAGCGGACTATGGGCCGAGGAGTGGTTTTGCGTCAACACCCCTTCGGCATGGATTGCAGAGGCGCGAAGGGGGGGATATAAGCAGCGACGTCGCGGGTGTAGTTCAATGGTAGAACGGCAGCTTCCCAAGCTGCATACGAGGGTTCGATTCCCTTCACCCGCTCCAGACTTTCCTGAAAATTGTCAGTTCGGCCCGTTCATCTTGGGCATTGGTGGCGCGCTCAAGGTGTCTTGATATTCGTTGCCGTCCCAGATCCACTTGTCGTTCTTGCCGACCAGAAGATCGTGCATGCCTTTGTGGCGTGTAGGGAGAACGGAAATATCACCGTTCACAGAATCCAGAACCGTCTTCCAGCTGTCGTTATGGCGCAGATACACGGATGTGGTGCAGCCAGCAGACCCACAGAGGCGAGCAGACTGAAGCTGAACGAACAGGGCTTCATCATTCTTGCCTGCGGATAGCGGGGCAGAGCCGACGAGCACGACCGGATGATCGTGATGCTTGGCGGCATCTTCCAGATCGTCCGTGTTCAGTTTGCGCGCATCAATATCAAGCTGCGTGCCTGGATGGGCAGACAGGATAACCGGTGCGGCCCCTGTCCCCACGGCGTTAGCCCGACGCGTATGATGCGTCCGGTGATGCGTTGTCGCAGCGCTCACCGTTGCGGCGACCGAGAGGGCTGAGACTGTAAGCAGCGCCAGATGGCGAAGCCGGATACGGGAAAGAATCTGCTGGATCGTCATGATGTTATTCTTAACACGGAATTAAGCCTGTCGATCCATTGGAGATTTCAGGTTTATTCGTGGCGAAGGGTAATAACCAGCACATCACGATAGGCAGGCTTGTCTGCATCCTGTGGCGTGACGGCTGTCACGCCATGATAAACGCGATGATCGTCCACAATTGCAGCATCAAATGGCTTGGTCAGGGTGAATGAGCCCAGAAGATCTTTCTGGTCATCGTGAATTGTCGTCACACCCTGCTCGACGTTGTGACGGCCGATCATCAGGACGAGCACCCAGTCTACGCCATCGCGATGCATGCCTTCCGGGGTAGGGCGCCCCTCACTGTTGGGGTTCGCTTCAATGCGGAACTGGTGAACCTCTGCGTGCCACGTTTCAGGGCGTGATTCGGAGGGTGTCAGGGCATCTGCGAATCGGCCAATTGTTCGAATGGCTGCCAGCATGGCGGGATGAGTGGCAATCGCGTCTTCAATCGGTCCGAACCAGCGCTCGATGCCGCCATTGAGCAGGTTGTGATCCCGGCTCTGATAGTGAGGCTGATTTGGTTTGCGCGTGATGTTTTCGGAACTGACCGTAAAGGTCGCATAGCGACGGCGGCGGTAGCGGCCCCCATCGGCCATGTAGAGATCAAGGCCGAGGTCGTTCCAGCTGGCGGCAAAACTGTCCCAGTCTGTCAGGCCTTCGTGCTCCAGAAGCGGACGCATGGTATCCGCCTGGAGGAATTTGAAGCCCTTGTCAGACAGGACGTTTTCGACCCGCTGCATGGTCTGATCGAACGTGGAAGGCAGATGTGCGTCGGTCATGTCCGCTCACTTGGTGATGCCACGGCCCGACGGTCACATCTGTCGGGCGATTTCAGGCGCCGAGGTCTGGCTTTACGGGAGAAAGATGCTCTTTCGCCGTCGTGCAAGCCGTCTTTACCAGACCCACGATACCAGCCTGATGCTGGCGGTACAGCCCTTCGTGAATGAGGCGTGCAAACAGGCCAGACAGCAGACCCCCACCAAAGCTGCGGTTGGCATCCAGCATACCCCAGCCGTTATAATCACCCAATGCCACGACAGCGCCGCGATCATTGTAAACGAATGGTGCAGGTGTCTGGCCGGCAATGATCTGCGGCAGGACACGCCCGACATACTGGCCCTGCTGGCGGGCAGCCTGAGCAGTGGGGGCTACTGGCGCGGCGTCGATGCGGGCGCAGTCGCCAATCGCGAAGATCTTGGCGTCTTCAGTTGTCTGAAGCGTCTGTGTCACACCAAGCTGCCCTGCACGGCCGCGTTCCAGGCCATCAAAGAGGCCTGTGGCATCAGAGGCGCGAACACCCGCAGCCCAGACCCGAAGGGTCGCAGGAATCTGCTCGCCGGACTTGAGATTAAAGCCATGCTCGTCAGCGCCAACAACCATGGCGCCCGTACGCACAGAAATGCCAAGCTTTTCGAGCTGGCTGGCTGCCGCCGTGGACACGGCTTCTGGGAAGGCGGGAAGGATGCGCGGCCCGGTTTCAATCAGGACAGCATCAAGACCCGTTTTGCGAACCGACGGGCCAAGGCCGGGCGCTTCATCAATGGCTTTGCAAAGCTCGGCAGCGAGCTGAACACCCGTAGCGCCACCACCAACAATACCGAGGCTCAGCTTCTGACCAGCAGCGCGCGCTGCCTGAAGAGCCTTGCGAAATTCGGAGTACAGAGTGTCTGCGTCATTGAGACTATCAATGAAACGACAGTGATCGACGATACCTGGAATGCCGAAGTCATTGGCGCGGGAGCCCAGAGCGACAACCAGATAATCGTAGGGGAGGGTGCTCCCGTTTTCGAGCGTGACTGTCTGAGCGGTACGGTCAACGGCGGTGGGCAGGCTCTGGACAAAGCTGAAACCGAATTTTCCAGCCGTTTCCGCGAAAGGAATACAGTTGCCGTCGTGCTGCATCGTGCCTGCTGCAAATTCATGCAGGGAAGGCTTCCAGTAATGGACCGGACTGCGGTCAACGAGTGTCACGGCTATGTTGTTTCGGCGACCAAGGGCCGTAGCAGCCTCAAGACCTCCGACACCGCCACCGAGAACAACGACACGAGTTGCAGCAGACATGGACAGTTTCCTCATACCAAGCGCCCGCCAATTGGAGCGATACCTGTGCTAACGGGAGGCGGAGGGCTGCACAACCCCCGCTCCCGCTCTCGTGTTGATCGCTCTAGCTGCGGTAAGAACCATTGATGTCGATGTAGCCATGGGTCAGGTCACACGTCCACACGCGGGCCTGTCCATCATCAAGCCCCATATCGACTGTAATTTCGATGTCCTGGCCCTTCATGTGTGCGACGACCGGGGCTTCATCGTAGTTCTCGACAACGCCGCCATCGCGCGCGATCCAGGTTCCGCCGATGGCGACGGACAGAAGGTCACGGTCTGCGGGTTCACCACTCTTGCCTACAGCCATCACGACACGGCCCCAGTTTGCGTCCTCACCAGCGATAGCCGTTTTGACCAATGGCGAGTTAGCAATTGAGAGCGCAATGCGATGTGCGGAAAGATTGGAATCTGCACCGGTGACTTCAACGCGGATCTGCTTCGTCGCCCCTTCGCCATCCCGGACAACCAGCAGGGCAAGCTCCAGAAGCAGGTCATTCAGGGCGAGGGTAAATTCGGCGAGAGCGGGATCGTTGACGTCATCAACGGCTGGATTATCGGCCAGGCCGGTTGCGAACAGCATCAGGGTGTCTGACGTGGAAGTGTCCGAATCGACTGTGATGGAGTTGAAACTCTGCGCGCAGCCAGAGGCCAGAAGGGACTGGAGAACATTCTGGGGAAGCTTCGCGTCCGTCGCGACATAGGCCAGCATCGTGGCCATGTCGGGGGCGACCATTCCAGAACCCTTGGCAATACCCTGAAGGCGAACCGGCTTGCCACCAATCGTCACGTCACGACGTGCGGCCTTGGGGAAGGTATCCGTCGTCATGATGGCGCGGGCAGCCTGTGCCCAGTTATCTTCCGAGAGGCCAGCCTGGGCAGCGGGCAGGGCCGCAATAATTCTGTCTTGAGGAAGTTTTTCCCCAATGACGCCTGTCGATGAGAGGAAAACGTCCTGCGGAGGGCAGTCGAGCAGCTTGCTCACCGCGTCTGCACAGTCTTCGCAAGCCTGAATGCCGGCCCGTCCTGTGAAGACGTTGGCGTTTCCGGCATTGACCAGAAGAGCACGCGCATAGGGAGTTGTCTGGGCCTGACGGCACCACAGGATGGGTGCGCCAGGGCAGGCGTTCTTGGTGTAAACGCCTGCGACAATCGTGCCGGGGACAAACTCCGCGAGCATCAGGTCTGTTCGTCCCTGATAGCGGACACCCGCGGCGACGGCGGAAAGCCGAACACCAGCAACCGTTGAAAGGTCCGGAAGAGGACGGGCCAGCGGAGAGACGGGGATCGGCTTTGCCATGGTCTTAGTCTTACTTCTTGACTGGAGCCGGTGCCGGAGCGGCCGTGACCGGCTTGCCCTGTGCGTCGAAGTGAACAACCTTCACCTGGGATTCAGCCTGCTGAACGATCTGGCGAACCTTCTCGCGGATCAGTTCCTGACGGACCTGGTCGTGGATCTGGTCAAAGCTCGGGATCGGAGCCGTGCGGGAGCCCAGAACCTGGATCACGTGGTAACCGTACTGCGTGTGAACCGGCGTCTGGGAGATGGTGTTCGGCTTCATGGAGAAAGCGGCTTCAGAGAAGGCCGGCAGCATGTCGCCCTTCTTGAACCAGCCCAGATCACCACCATTGGCACCAGCGGAGCCCTTGTCCTTGGATAGCTGGCCAGCAAGCTTGGCGAAATCAGCGCCCTTGTTAAGCTGGGCGATGATGTCCTTGGCCTGAGCTTCCGTCTCTACGAGGATGTGGCGAGCGTGGACTTCCTGCTCAGGCTTCTGGTTGGCGTAATGCGTCTGGTAGTAGTCGTGCAGGGCAGCATCCGTAATCTGCGGGCCAACCTTGGTTTCAAGATAAGCATTCTGCAGCGCGCTGTTGGCGGCGTTCTGCATGGCTTCCTTGACTTCAGGCTTGTTGGTCAGGCCTTCCTTGCCGGCGGCAATCTGGATTGCCTTCTGATCGACGAGCTGGTTGACCAGCAGCGGGATCAGCATGGATGGCTGAAGCTGACGAGCCTGCGGCGGCAGGTTTCCAGCAGCCTGCTGAACGTCACCCAAGGTAATTTTTTCGCCGTTAACGGTTGCAATCACCATGTCCGGGTTCGGAGCAGGTGCGGCAGCCGGGGCCGGAGCGGTTGCAGCAGGTGCGGCGGGAGCAGCAAATGCGAGGGGAGCCGAAACCGACGTGCCAGCCAGAAGAGCTGCACAGGCGAGAGTGGAGCGGGAAAGCCGCATGAAAATACCTCGGACCATAAAGAATAAGAAAAACCGAATGGACTGCACCATGACAAAGGCCGCTCAACCCTGCAAGTGCGCGCACCCTTACCATTCCGTCACGTAGCGGAAATGGGTATTTTGAGGGCCTTCTCTGGTCCCTCTCCATTGACCCATGGGCACACGGGTCCTATCTCCACCTGACGTGAAAATCGTCATTGCCCGGTTTGGGAGGTCTTTCCGATGGTGGAAAGAGCTTTTCCGGCCGGGTGCTCGGCATCTCAAGGTTCAGCATGTTCGCACGCCTCGCACGCGCCCTTTTCGGCTCCGCCAATGATCGTTCGCTCAAGGCGTATCAGCGCCGTGTGCCGGAGATCAACGCTCTGGAGCCCACGGTTCAGGGGCTCAGTGACGAGCAGCTTCAGCACAAGACTGTAGAGTTCAAGGAGCGGGTCGCCCAAGGCGAAACCCTTGATAAACTGCTGCCTGATGCTTTTGCCGTCTGCCGTGAGGCCTCTCGCCGTGTTCTGGGCAAGCGTCATTTTGACGTGCAGCTGATCGGCGCGATGGTTCTGCATGACGGTCGTATTGCGGAAATGCGGACTGGTGAGGGCAAGACCCTTGTTGCAACGCTGGCTGTTTACCTGAATGCGCTCTCCGGTAAGGGTGTGCATGTTGTGACGGTGAACGATTATCTGGCCCGTCGTGATGCCGAGGAAATGTCTGTTCTTTACAGCTTCCTCGGTCTGACAACCGGCGTGATCATCCCGAATCTGGGTGATGAGGAACGTCGTGAAGCTTACGCAGCAGATATTACTTACGGAACGAACAACGAGTTCGGGTTCGATTATCTGCGCGACAATATGAAATATTCGCTCGGCGACATGGTGCAGCGTCCGTTCAACCACGCGATCGTGGATGAGGTGGATAGCATCCTGATCGACGAAGCCCGGACGCCGCTGATCATCTCTGGCCCGGCAGATGATAGCTCCGACCTTTATCGGACAGTTGATGCTGTTGTGGCCAAGCTGGTGCTGGAGCCGGAAGCTTACGATAAGGATGAGAAGCTGCGCAGTGTTACGCTGACGGAAGCTGGCTCACACCGTATCGAAGAACTCCTGAACCAGGACGGTGTTCTGCAGGAAGGTGGCCTGTACGACATTCATAACGTGGCTGTCGTTCACCACGTTCAGCAGTCGCTTCGCGCCTATACGCTCTTCACGCGGGACGTTGATTACATCGTCCGTGACGGCAAGGTGATCATCATCGATGAATTCACCGGACGTATGATGGATGGCCGTCGTTATTCCGATGGCCTGCATCAGGCGCTGGAAGCGAAAGAGCACGTCGAGATCCAGCAGGAAAACCAGACGCTCGCATCCATCACATTCCAGAACTACTTCCGCCTGTATCCGAAGCTCTCCGGCATGACTGGTACGGCTATGACGGAAGCGGATGAGTTCGCCGAAATCTATAACCTGACGGTTGTTGAAATTCCGACGAACCGTGCCGTCAAGCGGATTGATACGGACGATGAAGTCTATCTGACTGCGGGCGAAAAATATAACGCCGTTGCAGATCTGATCCAGGAAGTGAGCGCCAAGGGGCAGCCAATTCTGGTGGGTACGACGTCCATCGAAAGAAGCGAGTACCTTTCCAGCATTCTGGATCAGCGCGGCATCAAGCATAGCGTGCTCAATGCGCGTCATCATGAGAAAGAAGCTAGCATCATCGCGCAGGCTGGTGCGCCGGGTGCCATTACGATTGCCACGAACATGGCGGGTCGTGGAACGGATATTAAACTGGGCGGCAACATCGAGATGCTGACCCATGCTTACACGGATGGGATCGAGGATGACGCAGAGCGTGCGCGCATCACCGAAGAAATCCGTGCAGCCGTTGAAGCCAATCATGGCGCGGTTCATGAATCCGGCGGCCTATATGTCATTGGGACGGAGCGTCATGAGAGCCGTCGTGTTGATAACCAGTTGCGTGGCCGTTCGGGACGTCAGGGCGATCCGGGGAATTCCCGCTTCTTCCTGTCCCTCGAAGACGATCTGATCCGCATTTTCTCTGGCGACCGTATGGGCGCGATGATGCAGAAGATGGGCCTGAAGGAAGGGGAGGCGATTGTTCACCCCTGGCTGAACAAGGCCGTCGAGAAGGCTCAGAAGCGTGTTGAAGCCCGTAACTTCGACATGCGCAAGAACACGCTGAAATACGACGACGTTATGAATGACCAGCGCAAGGAAGTGTATTCCCAGCGCAAGGAATATATGTCGTCCGAAGATCTGTCGGGTGTGATTGCGGAACTGCGCCTGCACACCATTGAAGATCTGGTTCACGCCCATATTCCTGAGAAATCCTTTGCCGAGGCCTGGGATACGGCCGGGCTTACGGCTGAAATTTCCCGCGTCCTGAATCTTGAGCTTCCGATCGCTGACTGGGCGAAGGAAGACGGCATGGACGCTGACAGCGTGATCGAGCGCGTGGAAGCTGAAGCCCAGAAGGCTCAGGCTGCCCGGACGGCCAATATGGGGCCGGACCTCATGCGCATGATCGAGAAGCAGGTTGTTCTCACCACGTTCGATGCCGTCTGGAAAGAGCATCTGCATGGGCTGGATCAGCTTCGCCAGGGTATCGGCCTGCGTGCGTATGGTCAGCGGGATCCGCTGAACGAATACAAGCAGGAAGCCTTCCAGATGTTCACGGCGATGCTGGATGATATGCGCCTGCGTGTGACGCAGACGATGTGCCGCATCCAGGCTGTGAGTGAGCCGCCGCCGTATCCGGTGGTCGATAGCTCAGCACACCATGAAAGCTTTGAAGCGCCGCCAGCAGCGCCTGCACTGACGCAGCCAGAGCCTGTAGTGAGCTTTGCAGCGCCGCAGGTACAGTTTGCGGCTGCGGGCTCAGTTAACGAGCCGGATGCAGCGACGCTTCAGCAGTGGTATGAAGAAACGCCGCGCAATGCGCTTTGCCCGTGTGGCTCGGGCCAGAAGTTCAAACACTGTCATGGCAGGCTCGTCTGAGCCTCTGACACCCGTAGAGGAAGGAGCGACCGATGGCCGGTCATTCACAGTTTAAGAACATCATGCACCGTAAAGGTGCGCAGGATGCCAAGCGCGCCAAGCAGTTCGCCAAGATCCTGCGTGAAATCACGGTTGCAGCGCGGTCCGGTCTACCTGACCCGGCATCCAACCCGCGTCTGCGTGCTGCTGTCACCGCAGCGCGTGAAGCAAATATGCCGAAAGACAATGTCGAGCGTGCCATCAAGAAGGCATCTGGCGCTGCTGGTGGCGAAGACTATGTGGAAGTGCGCTACGAAGGCTACGGCCCGGCTGGCGTGGCGATCATCGTCGAAGGTCTGACCGACAACCGGAACCGGACGGCCGGTGAAGTTCGTGCAGCGTTCTCCAAGCATGGCGGTTCGCTGGGTGAATCGAACTCCGTGTCCTTTATGTTCCAGCGTCTGGGTGTTGTGACGTATCCGGTCGATGCCGCCTCTGAAGACGAGATGCTGGAAGCCGCCATTGAGGCTGGTGCGGATAATGCCGTGCTGACCGAGGAAGGGCACGAGATCACCTGCGAGATGGAGAACTTCTTCGCAGTGCGTGACGCTCTTGAAGGTCGTTTCGGCGAGCCACAGTCCGCCAAGCTCGACTGGCGCCCGGAAAACAGCATTTCTCTGGATGAAGAGAAGGCCCGGACAGTTCTGAAGCTGATCGACGTTCTGGAAGATAACGACGATATTCAGGCTGTTTACGCCAACTTTGATCTTCCAGACGATGTGGCGCAGGCGCTCGCCGCTTGATCCGTCTGATGGGAATAGACCCCGGCCTGCGTTTCATGGGCTGGGGAATTATTGATGTGGATGGCAACCGCCTGAAGCATGTGGCCTCTGGTGTGATTGCGACAGATGGTCATGAATCGGTTCCCCTGCGGCTCTGTGAGCTGCACGGGAAACTCCAGAACCTGATCCGTGAGTATGCTCCCGCCGAAGCAGCGGTTGAGGAAACTTACGTGAACCGCAATGGCTCCTCCACGCTCAAGCTCGGTTATGCCCGCGGTGTGGCGCTTCTGACGCCCGCTTACGAAGGCCTCCCGGTAGCGGAATATGGCGCTATGACAGTCAAGAAATCTGTTGTGGGAACCGGGTCTGCCACGAAGGAACAGGTCACGATGATGGTGAAGCGGCTATTGCCCGGCGTCGCCATCTACAAGGCCGATGCTTCGGATGCGCTGGCTGTAGCGATCTGCCATGCCCATTATCGTGCAAGCGCGGCCTATGTAACGGCTGGAAGGCGGATGGCGTGATTGGACAGCTTACAGGGCTTGTCGGGCAGATCGAAGGAGAGCGCTGCATTGTTGACGTCAATGGCGTTGGTTATGTGGTGTCAGCGTCAACACGTACACTCTCATCCGTTCCGCAGCCTCCGGAAGTCGTGCGTCTCCTGATCGAAACCGTTGTTCGGGAAGACGCGATCCTTCTGTATGGGTTCGTGACAACGGACGAACGCGAGTGGTTCCGCCTGTTGACGACTGTGCAAGGTGTGGGCGCCAAGGTCGCGCTGGCGATCCTTTCGGCCAACTCTCCCGGTGAGCTTCTCTTGGCAATCAATGCCGGCGATCGTGGCTCTCTGACGCGGGCGGCAGGTGTCGGCCCTCGTCTTGCCGATCGAATTCTGAGCGAACTTCGCAACAAAGTCGCCAAGATGCCCGGTGGTGGCGCCTCCGCCCCGATGCCAGGCGTGGTGACCGGGCCAAGCGTCGAGAATGATGCGCTTCTGGCTCTGGCTGGTCTCGGCTTTCGGCGGGCAGAGGCCTGGCCTGTTCTCAGTCGTGTTCTGGCCGAAAACGAAAATGCCTCGCTTGATCTGGCAATCCGCCTTTGCCTGAAGGATCTCGCCCGATGAGCGAATTTCGTGAAACGGACGCCGCACGTTTGCCGGATGATATTGCCGAAGGTGGCTTGCGGCCTGAAACGCTCGCGGATTTTACAGGGCAAAAAGCAAGCCGTGAAAATCTGGCTATCTTCATCGAGGCAACAAAGGCCCGTGGAGATGCTCTGGATCATGTGTTGCTGCATGGACCGCCAGGTCTGGGCAAGACCACGCTGGCGCAGATTGTAGCGCGTGAACTGGGCGTTGGATTCCGGGCGACGTCTGGGCCGGTGATTCAGCGCGCTGGAGACCTTGCGGCAATCCTGACAAATCTCCAGCCTCGTGATGTGCTGTTTATCGATGAAATTCATCGCCTTCAGCCGGCAATTGAGGAAATTCTCTATCCGGCCATGGAAGATTTCCAGCTCGACCTGATTATCGGGGAAGGGCCGGCAGCGCGTTCGGTGCGGATTGATCTGGCGCCATTCACGCTTGTAGCCGCCACAACCCGTGCAGGTCTGTTGGCAACGCCTCTTCGGGATCGTTTTGGTATCCCTTTGCGGTTGGTGTTCTACACGCCGGATGAGCTGCGGGCGATCGTATCACGCGGAGCCACGAAGCTCGGGGTTCATCTGAATGATGACGGAGCAGAGGAAATTGCCCGTCGCTCTCGCGGCACGCCCCGTATTGCGGGCCGTCTTCTGCGCCGTGTTCGGGATTTTGCGCTTGTCGCAAAGAAGCCGATCATTGATCGCGCGACGGCGGATGCCGCACTTTCCCGTCTTGAAGTTGATGAGCGCGGTCTGGATGCGATGGACCGGCGCTATCTTCAGCGTATCGCAGAGCATCACCATGGTGGCCCTGTGGGTGTTGAGACGCTGGCTGCCGGTCTGGCAGAGGCACGTGACACACTGGAAGACGTCATCGAGCCTTATCTGATTCAGGAGGGGCTCATCCTGCGGACAGCGCGGGGGCGCATGTTGGGAGAGGCTGGGTGGAGACATCTGGGCCTGAACCCGCCAGCGAGCCAGGTTGATCTTCTGTCCGGGCTCGACGACGACACGGCAGGCTGAAGAGCCACTGCCAATGAGCGGAGAAACTGATGGCAACGCATAAGATCCGTTTCCGGGTTTATTACGAAGACACGGATGCAGGTGGCATCGTCTATCATGCCCGCTATCTCGGCTTTGCGGAACGTGCGCGCAGTGAAGCCATGCGCGATGCAGGGGCTTCGGTGACGGAGCTTCTGCGCGATTTTGGTCTGGCGTTTGTCGTGCGGCAGGTTGGGGTGCGGTATCGCGCGCCGTTGCGACTCGATGATGAAATGGAAATCGAGACAGCACTGGTTGCAATGACGCCAACGCGGTTGAAACTTGAACAAACTGTTCGAAACAGCACGAATGGCAACGAAACCGCCGTCGTCATTGACGTAGAGCTGGCGTGTCTTTCTGCCGAAGCCATGAAACCTGCCAAAATTCCGCCTCGGTGGTGTGATGCTGTTCGAAAACTCGAGGCTGGAGAGGTCTGACCCACTTTCCTGTTTCCTCACGAAGTGCAATGGAGAGTCCTGACCCGTAAGGGACAGGATCTGGACAGGAGAGAACAGTGGATCATGAGGTAAGTTCGAGTGCGCTTGGGGCGGTCGGTGCGGCCGGTCTGTCGCCTCTGGACCTGTTCCTGCACGCGTCCATCGTCGTTAAGCTGGTCATGGTCGGGCTCGTCCTGTGCAGTGCAGGCGTGTGGGCGATCATTGCGGAAAAAATCCTTCTGATGCGTCGCGTCAATCGCGAAGCAACGGAATTTGAAGACCGTTTCTGGTCCGGCGGTTCGCTGGACGACCTTTACGAATCTGATGGCGCACGCCCGACACATCCGATGGCTGCCGTGTTCGGCGCTGCCATGGGCGAATGGCGTCGTTCGGCACGGATTGTCGGAATTGATCTGGCGCGCGGTGGCGTGCGGGACCGTATCGACCGTGCCATCAACATCACCGTTTCGCGCGAAAACGACCGTCTGGGTCGCCGCGTGATTTTCCTTGCCACGATTGGCCCGGTTGCGCCGTTCGTCGGACTGTTCGGAACGGTCTGGGGTATCATGCATGCGTTCGGCTCGATCGCTGCCATGCACAACACTAACCTCTCCGTTGTGGCTCCGGGTATTTCCGAAGCTCTGTTCGCAACGGCGATCGGTCTTGTGACCGCTATCCCGGCCTATGTGGCCTATAACGTCATCAGCAACTCGCTGGACAAGTTCGCGGACCGCATGGATGCGTTCGGGACCGAATTTGCCGCCATTCTTTCCCGTCAGTCGGAAGAACGTGCGGACGAGACGTCCAGCGGGAAGGCCTGATCCATGGGGATGTCCGCTGGAGGAGGTGGGCGTATGGGTGGCCGTCGTCGGCGCCCCGCGTCTGAGATTAACGTTACGCCGCTTGTGGACGTCATGCTGGTGCTGCTCATCATTTTCATGGTGACGGCGCCGATGATGACCAGTGGCGTCAATGTCGATCTGCCCAAGACGGATGCCAGCCCGGTCAATGCTGACACCAAGCCGATCACGGTTTCCCTGCGCAACGATGGTTCGTTGTATCTGGGGGAAGACCCGATCACACCCGAGCAGCTTGTGGACCAGCTCAAGGTCCAGTCCCAGAACGATCCGAACCATCGGATCTTTGTCCGGGCTGATGCACATATCGACTATGGTCGCGTGATGCAGGTCATGGGACAGATTACGTCTGGCGGCTTTACGCATGTGGCACTGCTGGCTCAGCAGCCTCAGAGCGGCCAGTAAGAGGACACCGCAGTGGTGCGTCCACGTCGTTCGGACAGGCGTCGCTTTCGCAACGCGCTTCTGGGTTCAGTCGGTGTCCATGCGGCACTGATCCTGTACCTGGTTGTGCGGATCCCGTTCGAGAAACCACCTGAACCGCCGGAGCCTCCGGCGGTGCAGATGGAATTTGAGGAGGCAGGGCCTCCCACCCATCCCATCAAGGCTGACCATCCGGCTCCGAAGCCGGCTCCTGCGCCTGCGCCCGTGAAGAACGAGGCTCCTCCGTCTCCGACGCCTCCTCTGAAGGCGCCGACGGAAGAACCACCTCCGCCTCCACCGCCGCCGCAGCCGGTTCCGCCAGCGCCTGAGACCAAGCCTCAGCCTCTGCCGCCGACGAAGCTTCCGCCCAAGATCACGGAGCCGTCGCCTGAGCCTGTTCCTGCGTCTCCGCCGAAGCCGTCTCCGCCGTCTAAGTCTGCAATGGTGGCTCCCCCGAGCCCGCAGACACAGAAAGCTGACAAGCTGCCGGATACGCCGAAGTTCTCGCATCTGACCCAGCCGAATGCGTCCAAGAATACGCAGGCGGACAGTCACTCCCTGCTGGCCACACTGGATAGTTTCCGGTCTGACCAGAAGCAGACGCATGCACCCAAGGCGAAGGCCAATCCGCCACAGGGTGGTGCGCCGGATGGCGGCGGTGTGCCGAATGGCGATATCACCAAGTCTCTGTCCATGGCGGATCAGAAGGCGATCGGTGGCTCCGTGCGGCGTTGCTACACGGAAGACACGGAAGCGCGGAACTATGCGAGCTTTGTCGCGCATCTGATTGTGACGGTGGATGCAACGGGTGAGGCGCGTCTTGTGAAGTATGCTCCGGATACGGCAGCGAAGATGGCGGCAGATCCGTCCTATCGTGTGCTGGCGGAGCGTGCGCGGGACGCGGTTCTGAGCCCGACCTGTGCCCATCTCCCCATTCCTTCCAACCTGCTAGGCCAGACGCATCAGCTGCGTTTTGTCTTCAGGCCGTAAACCCTAGAGGAATCATCATGACCTTCATTTCCGATTCCGAAGCTGATGCTCTGAGCGCGCTGCTGTCGCGCCGTTCCATCCTCGGTGCCACAGCCGCGGCTGGTGGTCTTCTTGCAACCCCGCTTTCCGCGTTTGCACAAGGAACTGCGGCCGGTGGGGCTGGGGAAGCTGAAATTACCGTAGATCAGGCCCGTCAGGCGCCTATCCCCATTGTCATTCCGAGCTTTGGTGCCGGAATGGGTGAACAGATCTCCAGTGTCATTTCTTCCGATCTGGCTGGAACCGGTCTGTTCAAGGTGATGACAGGCGATGTGTCACCTACGGGCACTCCGGACTTCAGCGGGCTCAAGGCTCAGGGCGCACGCGCTGCTGTTGCGGGGCGCGCAATCGGCTCCGGCAGTGTTCGTGTGGAAATGCGTCTGTGGAACGTTGTAGCCGGCGAGCAGCTTCAGGGCACGGCCTACACCGCCTCGCAATCCAACTGGCGTCGGATTGCTCATATTATTGCTGATGTGATCTATGAGCGGATGCTGGGTGAAAAGGGGTACTTCGATACCCGTATCGCTTATATTGCCCGTACGGGTCCACGCCGCCATCAGATCACCCGTTTGGCGCTGATGGATCAGGACGGGTTCAATTCCCGGATGCTGACAGGCGGCCAGTGGCTGACCCTGACGCCGCGCTTTAATCCGGCGCGCGATCAGGTTGCGTTCATGTCCTATGCGAACAACCGTCCGCGCGTGTATCTGTTTGATCTGGGCTCTGGCCGCCAGCAGATGCTGGGTGAGTTTGACGGCATTTCCTTCGCGCCGCGCTTTTCTCCGGATGGAAGCCGCGTTGTTCTGTCTGCAACGCGTGGTGGTGGATCTGACATTTTTGTTGTGGATCTGGCTTCTCGCAGCAAGCATCAGATCACCAGTTCTGGTGGTGCGATTGATACCAGCCCGTGCTTCAGCCCGGATGGCAGCCAGATCGTGTTCAACTCCGATCGTGGCGGTAGCCCGCAGCTTTACATCATGGGCGCATCGGGCGGTGGTGCACGCCGGATTTCCTATGGCTCTGGCCAGTATGGATCTCCGGTCTGGTCACCTCGTGGCGATCTGATTGCCTTCACCCGTATTGGTCACGGTGGCTTCTCGTTGGGCGTCATGAACCCTGACGGAAGTGGCGAGCGTATTCTGACGCAGGGCTTTACGGTTGAATCGCCGACGTTCTGTCCAAATGGTCGTGTTCTGGCGTTCTGCCGTCAGAGCGCCTCTAGTGCGGGCGGAGCAGGGTTCTCATCTGGCATCGGTACAATCGACATCACGGGCTTCAATGAGCGCCCGATCCGTACGGCAACGGGTGCGTCTGACCCGGCCTGGTCTCCGCTGAACGGCTGAGCAGGTTTCTACCTCCCTGCTGGCGATGGTCAGCGGGGAGTATTCCCCCGAGAAGGTCTGGAGCGATTGCTCGACCGTAGGGGCATAAAAGACCAATTCCGCTTTTGGAATAGGCGCGAAAGAGCTTCGCGTGGAGTCGATTTGAGGTGTTTTCCTCTGACGCCAGAGTCCAGCTTTCCATCGCATCTTCTATAAACTGACTTTAGCGCCCTAGTTGTCGGGCACAATGTGCCACGCAAGCTACGCTTGGCTGATGCGCAAGTCTTGCATGATGATAAGGCGATTAAAGAATATTCAGCAAAGCAATTGGCAGAATTCCGCCACATTCCTGTCTAAGTGCTGTGACATTTATGTTGCATCTTCTGGTTTCGAAACAGAATCGTTCTCTGGCTTGGGGGGAGCACCTCACAGGATGCTTGACCCCGGATTTAAGTCATGGGTATGGGCGCTAGTGGCCAGTGCTTTTCCAGTGGTTCGCAGAGAGTTCGTTGAGGATTCTTGAGCGTTCCTGAGTGGAAGGGTGTGTGGTCCGGAACAACGCGGCAATATGCCGCATTTCGGTTTCTGATACGGAACCGTTCTCAGGGTTGAGACACATGAAGTTCAAGGTGTTTGGTGCGCTTGGTCTGGCGCTTGTTCTCGCAGCCTGCTCCAACGGCAAAACCGATACGGGCAACAGCACCGGCGCTGGCGCAGCCACGCAGGAAGCCGGCCCGACGCCGGGCAGCGAAGCTGACCTGGTTGCCAATGTTGGCGACCGTATCTTCTACGAGCTGAATGTATCCCAGCTTTCTGAAGAAGCTCGTGCAACGCTGGACAAGCAGGTTGCATGGCTCGCGAAGTATCCGCAGGTCAGCGTTCAGATCGCTGGTAACTGCGATGATCGCGGCACCGAAGAATACAACATTGCTCTCGGCCAGCGTCGTGCGAATGCTGCTCGTGACTATCTTGTTGCCAAGGGCGTGAGCGCTTCCCGGATCACGACGATCTCCTACGGCAAGGATCGTCCGACGGCTGACGGTGACGATGAAGCCTCATGGGCTCAGAACCGTAACGCGATCACCTCGGTTCGCTGAACCCAGGTCATCCGTCTGACGGACTGACAGTTTGAACGGCCGGGGGAGTTTATCCCCCGGCCGTTTCTGTTTTAAGACTGTTCATCAACCGAACTCGCCGGTCATTGCGAGAGGGCGCCCAGGCCGGGCGCTGACTATGTTTCAGGAGATCTTGCATGGCCCTGTCCCGTCCCCTCCGTGCCGTCATGCTCGGAACGGCGCTTTCTGTGCTTTGTCCTGTCCTGCCAGCCATGGCTCAGGACGCGTCGGATGGAGGGGGTATTTCCTCCCGAGAGGCGATTGCTCTTCAGGACGAAATTGCGTCGCTCCGTCAGCAGCTTTCCCAGATTCAGAACAGTGGGCCTCTGCCTGCTCCAAGCTCTTCGTCGTCGCGCGGTTCTTCCACCTCGGGAGCCGACGGCAACATGACGGCACAGCTTCTGGAGCGTGTTTCTGCCCTTGAAGAGCAGAACCGTCAGATGCGCGGGGAGCTGGATCAGCTAAGCAATGCGCAGAAGGAAACGCAGGCTAATCTGTCGAAGCAGATTTCAGACATGCAGTTTGCGTCGCAGAATGTTGGAAATGGCGCCGCCGCGTCTGCCCCGGCTGCTGCCAGCAGTTCGACAACACCTCCGAAAGCAGCAGAAACGGCGTCTCCGTCTTCTGACGATGCTCCCAAGACAGCTATTGATGCATTAAAGCTGGGGAACGCGGCCTTAAAAGCGGGCAAGTATGAAGATGCTGAGACGAATGCGCGCTTTGCAATAAAGACTGCCAAGAGCGCTTCCGGCAAGATGGATTCCCAATTCCTTCTGGCTCAGTCTCTGGCCGGTCAGAAGCAGTATCGCGAGTCTGCTGTTGCCTATTACGACGCCTACAACAAAGCGCCGAAAACGCCGAAGGCACAGGACTCCCTGTTAGGCGTTGCGGCTTCTCTCCTGGCTATGGGAGATAAGAATTCAGCCTGTCAGGCGCTTGATAAGCTGAAGACTGAGTTCCCAACGCCGACGCCTCGCGTGAAATCCGCAGCAGCAACGTTCCGTGGACGTGCAGCCTGTCATTGATCTGAACAATTCTATTCAGGCGGAGGAATTCTCTGTCTGGATGGATCGTGTGGGGCCTTGGCTGCCTGATGTGCCATCTGCTCCTGTCGGGCTGGCAGTTTCCGGAGGGGCGGATTCCCTGGCGCTCGCATGGTTGGCACGACGCTGGCGAACGCATGTTCTCGCATTCGTTGTTGATCACGCCTTGCGGCCGAATTCTGCGGCAGAGGCGCATCTTACAGCTGACAGGCTTGCGAAAATGGGAGTGGAGGCGCGGGTGTTAACTTTGGCGCCATTCCCGAAGGGGCGGCTTCAAGAGCGGGCACGGGATGCGAGATTTGATGCTCTGGAACGGGCCTGCGTCTCTGCCGGATGTCTGGACCTTCTGGTTGCACATCATCTGCACGATCAGGATGAGACCGTCTCCATGCGGTATGGTGCGGGAAGCGGCGAAGCCGGGCTGGCTGGGATTGCCGAAACCGCTATTCGCGGGCGGATCAGGATTGTTCGGCCGTTGTTGGCCTGTCACCCGGAACGGCTGAGAGCGACCTTACGGGCTGCTGGCGTAAATTGGGTCGAAGATCCCTCTAATCAGAATCGCCGGTTTGAGCGCGTTCGATGGCGACAGGACCTGACGGAGAGCGAGCGGTCGCAAGCACGCAGTTGGCAAGGGGACGCTATACGGACGCGTGAGGCGCGAGATGTTGCTTTGGCCAAATTACTGGCGCATGCGGCCGTATGGCATTCCGCAGGCTGGGTTTTCCTCAGAGAAGACGGCATTTGCGAGGACAGCGTGTCTGCTCTGGTGCGGTTGGTTTCTGGCAGTCGTTATCGCCCATCGCGTGAGAAAGTCCTGTCACTCATAAAGCAGGGACAAGGCTCACTCGGGGGCGTGATCATGCGGGCAGCAGGGCGGTTTGGGGACGGCGTTCTTTTTGTCAGAGAAATGCGGCCCGTAGAGGCTTCAGTCTGTGCTGCCGGACAGCCTCTCTGGGATGGGCGCTGGCGATGTCTGCAAGAGAATGTACCTGAAGGAACTCTGATTGGGGCTCTTGGAACTGGGGCTCAGGGTCTTGATGCCAGACGACTGGGAATTCCTGTTGAAGCGTTGCAGGCGCTCCCCGCTCTCTGGCGCGACGGGCGTGTCATAGGGTTACCAGATCTTCTGGAAAGGGCCGGAACGGCTCCATTCGTCTGGGCTGGAGGGGTTCCAGTTACCGGCGAAAACGGCTTAGACGGGTGAAAAACGTGCCAAAATGCGTGGAAATGCGTTTTCCTGCCCTTGATGGGGTAGGATCATGGGCAGGACCGCCTATGTTATGAAGTCAACGCAGACTATGACGTCGGCCTGTTGAGATGATGAAGCCCCGCTGCATCTGACGGACAGTCTGAAGGACGACAGAGAACGAGATGAACAATTTAGGCCGTAACGTTGCGATCTGGGTGGTCATCATCATGGTCGGAATGGCAGTGCTGACCGCCTTCCAGCCCGGTGGAAGCCAGCATGCTGCCCAGCAGATCGCCTATTCCGATTTTGTCCATGATGTGGACGAGCACCAGGTGCGCTCGGTGGTTATCCAGGAACAAAATATTTCTGGAACACTGACGAACGGTACCTCCTTCGAAACCTATGCACCGATGGATCCGGGCCTTCCGGCTCGTCTGACCGGCGCGGGTGTTGAAGTGACAGCCAAGCCAATGGATAGCGGTGAGAACTCCATCCTGCGGTATGTGGGAAATTATCTTCCCGTTCTTCTGCTTGTTGGCCTGTGCTTCATGGTGTTTCGCCAGATGCAGGCCGGTGGTGGTCGCGCGATGGGGTTTGGCAAGTCCAAGGCTCGTCTGCTGACGGAAAAGACGGGCCGCGTCACATTTGACGATGTGGCAGGTATCGATGAAGCCAAGGCTGAGCTCGAGGAAATCGTCGAATTCCTGAAAGATCCGCAGAAGTTCACGCGTCTGGGCGGCAAGATCCCCAAGGGTGCCCTGCTGGTCGGTCCTCCGGGTACGGGTAAGACGCTTCTGGCCCGTGCGATTGCCGGTGAAGCCAACGTGCCGTTCTTTACGATTTCCGGTTCGGACTTCGTGGAGATGTTCGTTGGTGTCGGTGCATCCCGTGTGCGTGACATGTTCGAGCAGGGCAAAAAGGCTGCTCCGTGCATCATCTTCATCGACGAGATTGACGCCGTTGGCCGCCATCGTGGTGCCGGTCTTGGTGGCGGCAATGATGAGCGCGAGCAGACCCTTAACCAGATGCTCGTCGAGATGGATGGTTTTGAAAGCAATGAGGGCGTTATCCTGATTGCAGCAACCAACCGTCCGGATGTTCTGGATCCGGCTCTGCTGCGTCCGGGGCGTTTTGATCGTCAGGTCGTTGTGCCGAACCCTGATGTTGCTGGTCGCGAAAAGATCCTGCGCGTTCACATGAAGAAAGTACCGCTGTCTTCAGATGTGGACCCAAAAGTGATTGCTCGTGGTACGCCAGGCTTCTCCGGTGCTGATCTGGCCAATCTTGTGAACGAAGCTGCTCTGATGGCTGCCCGTCAGGGACGCCGTACGGTCGGAATGGCTCAGTTCGAAGAGGCCAAGGACAAGGTCATGATGGGCGCAGAGCGTCGGTCCATGGTCATGACCGAAGACGAAAAGCGCTCGACGGCTTACCATGAGGCCGGTCACGCTATCTGCGCGATCTTTACGCCGGGTAGTGACCCCATTCACAAGGCCACGATTGTGCCGCGTGGGCGCGCTCTGGGTCTGGTGATGACGCTGCCTGAGAAAGACAACATTTCCTACAGCCGGAAATGGTGCCTGGCGCGTCTGGTGATTGCCATGGGTGGCCGTGTGGCTGAAGAAATCATCTTTGGCCCGGAAGAAGTCAGTGCCGGTGCGTCTGGTGATATCAAGAGCGCTACCGATCTGGCTCGCCGAATGGTCACGGAATGGGGCATGAGCGACAAGCTCGGCATGATTTCCTATGGCGATAACGGACAGGAAGTCTTCCTGGGTCACTCTGTCACACAGAACAAAAATCTGTCTGAGCAGACGGCGCGCGATATCGACGTAGAGATCAAGGCTCTGATCGATACGGCTTACCAGCAGGCGCATCACCTGCTTCTGACGCGGATTGATGATCTGCACCGTCTGACAGCGGCTCTCCTTGAGTATGAGACGCTGACCGGGGATGATGTCGGGCGTATCATGCGGGGAGAGGCGATCGAGCGTCCGTCCGACGACGAGCAATTGCCGGATAATCGCCGCGCCTCTGTGCCAACGACGCGTCCGGGTGCGTTTGATCCGGCTCCTCAGGCAGGCTAATCAAACCGTTAACCGCACCGCAAGGCGCGTCATTGGAGGGGAATTTCCCCTCCGGTGCCGCGCCTTTTTCTTATCTATCGAGACAGGCAGGATTTCATAACCATGGCCAGCAAGAGGGCTCTGTTCGGGACGGACGGCATCAGGGGAACCGCAAACACTGCTCCGATGACGGTGGAAGTTTCCCAGAAGCTTGGACAGGCCGCAGGCCTGTATTTCATGCGCAGTCAGAGCCGTCGACATACTGTTGTGCTGGGCAAGGACACACGCCTGTCCGGGTATATGATTGAATGTGCTCTTGTTGCGGGCTTTCTGTCCGCCGGTATGGATGTGATCCTTGTCGGCCCGCTTCCGACGCCAGCGATTGCCATGCTGACGCGGTCTTTGCGGGCAGACCTCGGTGTCATGATCTCGGCCTCTCACAATCCCTTCACCGACAATGGCATCAAGCTGTTTGGCCCAGACGGTTTCAAGCTCTCCGATGAAGTGGAAGGGGAGATTGAAGCCATGATGGGACAAGACCTGTCTCAGCGTTTGGCTTCACCGGCAGAAATCGGGCGTGCCTCTCGTTTGAACGATGCCGCTGGCCGATACATTGAGAATGCCAAAGCTTCCTTCCCGCGGGGGCTGCGTCTGGATGGTTTGAAGATTGTTCTCGATTGCGCAAATGGGTCTGCATATCGCGTGGCACCAACTGCTCTCTGGGAGCTGGGTGCGGAAGTTATCAAGATTGGTTGCTCACCGGATGGCCTGAACATCAATGATGGTGTTGGCTCTACCCACCCAGAGACGCTTTGTGCTGCCGTGAAGGAACATGGCGCGGACTTCGGCATTGCGCTGGACGGAGACGCCGACCGTGTTCTGATCGCCGATGAGAACGGCAATCTGGTTGATGGTGATCAGATTCTTGGGTTGATCGCCCGCTTCTGGAAACAGCATGGACGTCTGCGGACCAACACGGTTGTGGCCACAGTCATGTCCAATATGGGGCTGGAGAAGGCTCTTGCGGAAGATGGTCTGGAGCTTCAGCGGACGGCAGTCGGGGATCGTTACGTCGTTGAACGCATGCGTGAGAATGGTGGGAACCTGGGCGGAGAGCAATCCGGGCACATGGTCCTGTCCGATTACGCTACGACCGGAGATGGGCTGATTGCCGCCCTCCAGGTTCTGGCTGTTTCAGTGGAGACCAAGAAGCCTGCCAGTGAGATCTGTCAGGTCTTCCAGCCTTTTCCCCAGCTTCTCAAAAATGTTCGCTACTCAGGGGCTAATCCGTTGAGTAGTCCCGAACTGGCTGCTGCCAAAGCCTGGGCGGAAGAACGTCTCGCCGGGCGCGGTCGTCTGGTTCTGAGAGCCAGCGGCACTGAGCCTCTGATTCGCGTGATGGCGGAAGCAGAAGACGATGCTTTGGTTCTTCAGGTCGTGGATCATGTTTGTGAGGCGATCAGAGCAATTACGGAGACCTGACGTATGCGTGGCCGGGTTCTGACAGTTGCGGGAAGTGATTCGGGTGGCGGGGCCGGGATTCAGGCCGACCTGAAGACCATTACCGCTCTAGGCGGCTTTGGAATGAGCGCCCTTACAGCTCTGACGGCACAGAATACGCTGGGTGTCTTTGGGGTGGAGGCTGTCTCCCCGGCGTTTGTTCGACAGCAGATGCAGGTCGTTCTTGATGATCTGGGTGCAGATTGCTGCAAAACCGGAATGCTGGCGACAGCGGACATTGTTCATGCCGTTGCTGACGAACTGGAAAGCCACACGCATCTCCAGTTGGTGCTTGACCCGGTCATGGTGTCCACCAGCGGATCAGCTCTTCTGGCTGATGACGCCGTAGACGCTGTGATGAGCCGTCTTTTGCCGCGGGCCTTGGTCGTGACTCCCAATATTCCCGAAGCAGAAGTCATGACGGGTGAGACCATTCATGATCTGGCAGGAATGCGTCGGGCAGCCCACACCCTGCAAGAGCGGGGAGCTACGGCCGTTCTGCTCAAAGGGGGACATATGACGGGAGAGGATCTCGAGGATCTCCTCGTCTTCCCCAATGGTGATGAATACGTACACCGCGCAACGCGGATTCATACGCGTCATACTCATGGAACAGGCTGTACGCTTGCCAGTGCCATTGCGACGGGCATTGCACAGGGTATGGATCTTGAAGCAGCGGTACGTCGAGCTAACGCCTATCTACGGCTCGCGCTCTCAGATGCGCCGGGATATGGAGCTGGTCACGGGCCGGTCAATCATGGTGTGACGATCCGGCCAGACTGGTACCAATCCTGAAGATCACGTTTTAGGCGACGGTCAGTTCAGATGTGGCTCTGGTCATTGGGCTGACAGAGGCGGGCAGGGGCTCGGCCGCTGTTTCTTCACGCAGAATATAGCCACGTCCCCAGACTGTAGAGATGAGGTTGCTGGCCCCTGCTTTCTGAAGCTTACGGCGAAGTTTGCAGATGAAGACATCGATGATCTTCATCTCAGGCTCATCAATGCCGCCATAAAGATGATTCAGGAAAGCATCCTTGGTCAGGACAGAGCCTTTCCGAATAACCAGAAGCTCCAGAATGGCATATTCCTTGCCCGTCAGGTGCAGGGCATTCCCCTCAACAGTGACGTTTTTCCCGTTCAGATCCAGTTCCAGATTGCCAATGCGCAGGCAAGGTTCGGAAAAGCCGCGAGAGCGGCGCATGACGGCCTGAAGGCGGGCAACAAGCTCGCCTGAGTCATAAGGCTTTGTCATGTAATCATCGGCACCCATCGAGAAGGCACGGATTTTGGCCTGGGGGCGGAGCAGGGCAGAGAGAACGAGAACAGGCGTTGTAATCCGGGCTGCGCGGACGCGGCGGATCACATCGTAACCTTCGATATCGTTCAGCATCAGTTCCAGCACCATCAGATCATAATCGTAATGCCGGAGCATCTCGATTGCTTCCTCGCCAGAGGACGTATGATCGACGGTGAAGGCAGCCGTGCGAAGGGTCTGAGACAGATGGGCTGCGGCCTGAAGATCGCTATCGACAAGAAGGATACGCATGTTTCTCAACTCCCGGATTGGTGAAGCAATGGTTACTACCCAAGGTTGTGTTTGTCGATAGATACAAATCAAAAAGCGTAAAAATTTCATTATTACGTCATTGAGGAGCGCTTGTTCAGGGTTTGTTAAGGTCGCGCTCCTTATGGTTGTTTGATGACGTCACACCGCCAAAACTCTCAGAAAGTTGCCGAAAAAAGCGGATTGAAGAGTCTTCTCGAAAAGCTTTCATCCGTGCACGTTGATAGTGCAACTGGAGTTGTTCGGGATGTGACGGGGTTGTGCATGACCATTCACGGCCTGGAGGGACTCGTTTCTATTGGTGACAGAATTAACGTGAAGGCACGTTCTGGGTCATCAATACAGTCTGAGGTTGTGGGATTTCATAATGCACACGCGAGGGTCATGGCGTTCGGTAGCCTTGAAGGGATTGGGCCTGGGTGTGAAGCGCGTATTTCTTTGAGTGGGCGTCAGTCAGCCAGTCTGGATGTGAATGAAAGCTGGCTTGGAAGAGTGGTGGACCCCCTCGGGATGCCGATCGACGGGAAGGGGCCGTTAGCGCCGGTATTCCAGCAACAGTCTGTAAGTGCGGCGCCTCCAAACGCTGCGACGCGGGCACGGCTTGGAGAGCGCATAGATTTGGGAGTGCGGGCGCTTGATGCGTTTACAACCTGTCGGCGTGGTCAGAGGCTGGGATTGTTTGCCGGGTCTGGTGTCGGAAAATCCACTCTGCTGTCTATGCTGGCGCGCGGTGCGAACTGCGATGTGGCGGTCATTGCACTGGTCGGTGAGCGCGGCCGTGAAGTTCGTGAATTCATTGAAGACGATCTGGGGGCTGAGGGGCTGGCGCGGAGTGTGGTTGTCATTGCCACATCAGATGCCCCGCCGTTGATGCGCCGGGATGCTGCCGTGGCAGGGGTGGCGATTGCGGAACACTTTCGGGATCAGGGTAAATCCGTACTTTTGCTGATGGATAGTGTGACCCGCTATTGTATGGCGCTACGTGAGATCGGTCTTTCAGCCGGCGAACCGCCTGCTACTCGTGGCTATCCTCCATCTGTTTTTGCTGAACTGCCACGATTGCTCGAACGCGCGGGGCCTGGTTATCCGGGAGAAGGCATGATTACCGCTCTGTTCACGGTTCTCGTGGAAGGTGACGATCATAACGAGCCCGTTGCAGACGCCGTTCGTGGTATTCTCGATGGGCATATTGTGCTGGATCGGCGGATTGGTGAGCAGGGGCGTTATCCCGCGATTGACGTTCTTCGGTCTCTGTCACGTGCCGTACCGGGATGTAATTCAGCTGAGGAAAACAGGCTCACGAAGCAGGCGCGGGCGACCATGGCAACCTATGAACGGATGGCCGATATGATTCGTCTGGGGGCGTACAAGGCTGGAACAGAGCCGGACGTCGATGAGGCTGTGCGGCTTATGCCCAGGCTTGAAGAGTTTCTTTCTCAAGGCAAGAGCGAACGGTCTAACTGTGCGGAAGCGTTTGAGCAGCTTTCCAGCATTGTGAATGCCGCAGCCTGAACACTAGGAGAGCAGGTAAAATGAAGCAGATGCCATTGGATACGCTCAAGCGCCTTCGGCGCCATGAACTGGAGGCTGTTGAGAAGGCGTTTGGCGAAGCAGTAGCGCGCGAGACTGCTGCTGAAGCCGTGTTGAGCAAGGCGCATCTACAACTGGTTCAGGAGCAGGGGCTGGCGTCAGATCCGCAGGCTGATGACGATGCAGTAGAAGCATTCAGCCGCTGGTTGCCCGTTGGCCAGCGTGCGATCGCTGACGCGCAGAAGCTTTGTCGGGAGGCAGCACTTGATCGGGATTGTATTCGGTCAGCTCTGCTGATGGCTCAGGCCGCCCTGAAAGCGGTTGAGAAACTTAAAGAAAAGCAGCGTGTCGAGACGAATTATCTCACTCTTCGTAAGGAGCAGGCAGCTCTGGATGAACTGGCGCTGCGTCAGAGGGCCTTATACTGACGTTGCTGAACGTAGAACGCCTGCGAGTTGGTGTGCCGTTCCGATAAGTGTGCAGGCAACAGGGTGCGTTTCATCACGGACGAAGGCGAGAATCAAAGTCCCGTCGCTTGGGAAAAGATCGCTTTCAAGGCTGACGACGGGAGCAGTCCCGCCTTCTTCCGATGCTGCTTGAGCGGCATGGGCTAAGAGCCGCGTTACGGCTTTTTCGAGAGCCGGAAGCACGATGGTGTGCGGCGTATCATGTTCTGCGGCGTGGGCGGCAACAAGCTCGTCCCATCCTTCTCTTGTGATGAACGCAGGAACACCATCGGGCGGTGTTTCCCGTTCAGCGCGGAAAATAGCCCCAGACTGGGCAAGCCCCAGAATGTTGACGGCAGGGAGTGTGGAAGGATCAAGCACGACAGACATGTCGGCTTTTTATCAGTGAGAAGGTGGGAAAAGAAGGCGCGCCCTGCATAAAGTCAGAGCGCGCCCGTAAAATTAGTGGGGAGGGTTGCCCATAGCCTGCATCAGGGCGTTGACCTGATCCGGATGGGCTTTGAACAGCGCAACGTTGTTCGGGTTGGGAGACGGCATGCCTGCTGGAACCTGTCCGTTGCTTACGGCAAGCGTCATGCCAAAGGTCGTCATGCCCGTGATGAAGCTTTCCGGCGTAAAGCCATGGGATGAGAGCACAGCGGCAAAACCGGGAACCTGACCTGCCTGGCTGATCATCGCCTGTAAGCCAAGCCCCTGAGAGTTGGGTGGCTGGATATTGCGGGCCTGGAGCTCACCAATCGTGCTCGTAGCACGCGGCATGAAGTCTGCGGGCAGGGCGTAACGCATAGCGCGCTCTGTATCGGCCTTGAACTGCGGGGGAACCTGCGCAGGCTGCTGGGTTTGTTGCCCATCAACCTGTGTCTGGCTTGGGTAGCCCTGTGCGTGTGCAGAAAAAGGAAGAGCCGCGCTGGCGAAGAGAGCGAGCGCTGTGAGCGTTTTGATGTTCAAAGTCATGCGTTTACCCATTCGCCGGAACGCATCAGAGGCGTGCGGCTGCCATTTTTGATCCCATCGAGATCGATTTTATCCGAGCCAATCATCCAGTCGATATGGATCAGGGAGTCATTAACGCCACGCTCCAGAAGCTGTTCCGGCGTCAGACCTTCAATGTCGACCATGCACTTGGTGTAGGCTTGGCCTAGCGCAATGTGGCTGGATGCATTCTCATCGAACAAGGTGTTCCGATAGAGGATTTCGCTCGCGGAAATTGGCGACGAGTGGGGCACAAGGGCCACCTCGCCAATCCGGCGTGCGCCTTCATCAGTGTCCAGAATACGATGGAGAACGTTTTCACCCTTGCTCGCGTGTGCTTCGACAATGCGTCCATCTTCAAAACGGACGGAAATATCGTCGATCAGTGTGCCCTGATGGAATAGTGGCTTGGTACTGCAGACGGTGCCGTTCACACGGGAGCGGTGCGGTGTTGTGAAGATTTCTTCGGTTGGGATGTTCGGATTGCAGACAATGCCGTTCAGTGCCTCTTCCGATCCGCCAGCCCAGGCATGGCCATCTGCAAGGCCAACCGTAAGATCAGTACCGGGACCGGTGAAGTGCAGGGCGTCAAAGCGTGTGTCGTTCATGAATTTGGCACGGGCATGCAGGCGGGCGTTGTGGGCCTTCCAGTCTGCTACCGGATCTGGGACATCCACGCGCGAAGCTTTGAAAATGCCGTTCCACAGCGCTGTCAGTGCATCTTTCGGAGCCAGATCGGGGAAGACCTGTGCGGCCCATGCCGGGGTGGCGCAGGCGATGATGTTCCAGTTCACTGCGAACTGGGTGATGATTTCCATCGCCGGGCGGTTGGCTGCTGAGTTGGCGCGGTTGGCGCGTGAAATCCGTTCTGGATCCTGGCCTGCAAGGAGGGTTGGGTTGGCACCAGTAATGGCCATGCGCGCTGCCCCTTCACGGAAGGCGCGGGCAATACCGTCAGCCAGCCAGGTCGGGGCTGTATCGAAAGCGGCATCAGAGGCATGAACGTAACGGGCGAGTATCGTCTCATCATCGGCGTACAGCGTTGTGACGAGTGATGCTCCAGCCTTGTAGGCGTGTTCGGTAACGCGCCGGACCAGCGGAACAGCATCCAGCGGTGCCGTAATGAGGAGCTGCTGCCCCGGCTTGATGTTCAGTCCGACGCGAACTGCGACTTCGCCAAGGCGGTCAAGAAGCTGCTCGTGCGAAAATTGGGAAGTAGCGGACACATCTTGCTCTTTCGCAGTGGAATTCTGTTTTTCATCGTGGGGGCTGCACGACCGAAGTGCAAGAGCATGCCGGGTGGGGCCTGAAGTGGATGGACCCTCGCTCTATTGCGGTTGGTGTGGCTCTTTGTGAAGGGACGAGATTAAGTGCAGGGTTGAGCAGCATGGACGGAGAGTGCGGCACGCCGTAGTCTTGCAGGATGCGTCCTGGACTTCATATTTTCGCTGACGATGGTCAGCCGGACCAGCAGCCGTTTGATGTCGCTGTTGTCATGCCCAGCCTGCTGAGGCCCTCATTATTTTATGCTTTGCGGTCGATCTTCGCCCAGAGTGGTGACCTGCGCGTGCAGATCATGATCGGTGCGGATACTACGCCACCAGATGGAGCGCGGGAGATGCTGGAGAGTGCCTGTCAGGCGCGTCCGGAGGGCTGGTCAGTGGAGGTGCTGTGGCCGGGATATTCCACGTCTGTGCGGCATGGAG
Organism: Gluconobacter sp. P5H9_a; assembly: GCF_018812085.1. NCBI lineage: Bacteria > Pseudomonadati > Pseudomonadota > Alphaproteobacteria > Acetobacterales > Acetobacteraceae > Gluconobacter > Gluconobacter sp. P5H9_a. The sequence goes on along the minus strand of NZ_JACRVW010000005.1, from coordinate 139,607 downwards.
GGTTTGGCCGCGCACGTGATGGAGGCGTGCTGAGGAGTGTCTTGAGCCAGCTCTCCAATGCGCCTCGGGTGGCTTATCTGGATGATGACAACTGGTGGGCACCGGATCATCTGTCTTCGCTTGTTGACGCGATTGATGGAAAGGACTGGGCCTGGTCAGGTCGATGGTTTGTACATCCCAAAACGTTAAGGCCGGTTTGTGAAGATCAGTGGGAATCTGTGGGCCCCGGCGGGGGGCTCTTCCGTAAGGCTTTTGGAGGGTTTGTTGACCCGAATTGTCTGATGATTGATCGGACGAGAGTTCCGGAGGTTCTGGATCTCTGGAATCAGCCTCTTCCGCAGGATCAGGGCGGGATGACGGCAGATCGAAGTGTTTTTAACTGGCTGAAAAGCCGGCCCGGCGAACCTACCGGAAAGTACTCAGCATTCTATGTTCTGACGGAAACGGACGGCATGCATCCGGTTCGTCTGCAATGCATGGGCGAGGCATGGAGCCGGGCAGGCCTGTAAGACTGCCCGGTTCGCAATTTCACATGGAGCGAATGGTGTTCCGGCGCGGCGCGCGGCGCTGACGCTGCTGGTCCTGCGGTTGGGCGCTCGGGTTGGCGGCGCGGGTAGCCTTGTCACGGGCTGCGGCGCGGAGTTCGGTTTCCAGTTCCTTGATACGGCGCTGGACGCTCTCTTTCAGAGCAGGGGACGTGTGAGACTTCATGGAAGCTAGTGTTTCCTTGAGGTCCCGAAGCTGCTTTTCCTTCTCTGCCTGGTTACGGCGGATAGGCTGATTGTCGGACATCTGTCCGTGGAATGCGCGCATGGTCTTGGTCTTTCAGCACGAAACGCCAGAGGCCTCCGCATCATCACTGAATGCGGAACGGTGCGCGAATGCACACCGGGCAGCCTCTGAAAGGTCATGATCGTGAGGGCGGATCAGTCCGCCCAACTGTGGTTCAGGATCGGTTTGTGAGAATGATGGCCCGCAGGGCGTCAATCAGGCGTGTGCAGGCCTCGTCAGTTCCGATCGTGACGCGTAGCCAGTTCTGGATACGCGGGGTTGAAAGATGCCGCACCAGGATCGAACGTTCGCGCAGGGCGCTGGCAACCGATCCGGCCGGATGCGCCGGGTGGCGCATGAGAATGAAGTTGGCACAGGATGGAAGGACTTGGAAGCCGAGATTTTCCAGTTCAGGGACAAGTGTTTTCCGGCTGGCGATCACTCGGTCTGTAATCTCTTCCAGCCAATCCGTGTCTTTGATGGCAGCGATGGCCCCTGCCTGCGCCGGGCGTGAAAGCGGATAGGAGTTGAAGCTGTCCTTGACGCGGATCAGTCCTTCAATCAGTTCCGGCGAGCCGATTGCGAAACCGACGCGCAGCCCAGCCAGAGCATAGGATTTGGACAGTGTCTGAACGACCAGAAGGTTGTCATGACGCTTCGTCAGTTCGATGGCCGAGTCGGCACCGAAATCCACGTATGCTTCGTCAATGATGACCGTCCGGTCCGGATGACGAAGAGCGAGCGTTTCGATCTGTTCAAGCGAGAGGGCCAGACCCGTATTGGCGTTGGGGTTCGCGACGACAACGCCACCGCAGGGGCCATCATAAGCGTTGATGTCGATCTCGTAGTCGTCGTTGAGCGGGAACTGCTTGAAGGGCTGTTCAAACAGGCTGCAATAGACCGGATAGAAGCCGTAAGTGACGTCCGAGAAGTAGAGCGGTGCGTCATCGTGAAAGAGGGCACGGAAGGCGTGAGCCAAGACTTCATCGGAGCCATTTCCAACGAAAACCCGGTCTGTTGTGACACCGAAGCGCTTCGCGATGGTTTCACACAGGATTGTTGCAGTTGGGTCCGGGTAAAGGCGAAGGTCGTCCGTTGCAGTCTCTCGAATAGCCTCCAGCACCCGCGGGCTCGGACCATACGGAGACTCGTTCGTATTGAGCTTCAGCAGGTTGGTTAGTTTAGGTTGTTCGCCAGGGACGTAAGGGTCCAGAGCGTGGACGCGTTTGTTCCAGAAGCGGCTCATGCGCCTGTTTCCTGATCGAAAAAGCCAGTCACACCCTGTCGCTCTGCGAGGTCACGGGCAGAAACGCCGTCGCCGTCCCGATGATCCGGATTGGCGCCCGCAGACAGAAGAAGCCGTGCCATGTCCGTACGGCCAAACATGATGGCGAACATCAGTGGAGTCCGGCCCGAGAAATTTGCGTGATCCACCTGAGCCCCATTGTCGATCAGGACCTGTGCAATGTCCGTCATGCCTTTGAAGGCGACGCCGGACAGGGCTGTGGCTCCCTTGAGATCAACGGATTCCGTATTGGCCCCGCGTGCGAGGAGTAGCCGCGCGGCATCTAGATGTCCGTTGTAGGTCGAGACAATGAGGGCCGTGTAGCCGCGACTGTCAGGTGTATCGATGAGCATTCCTGCATCCAGAAACTGGGTCAGGAGGTCCGTGTCACCCTCACGGGCGGCGTCAATGAACAGGGCAGTGATCTGTTCAGGCGTGAAGTTGACGGTCTGTGCGTTCATGACGGTTTCCACAAGGGGGACATAGTGCCGTTAGGTTAGCGGCTTGCGGGAGGGGGCGAAAGAGCCAGGGTTTCCCCGTTTTCCAGAGCTTTAAAGGGACGGGTACGGTCCTGAAAGGCCAGATTGAGGCGTGCCGCAGGCTCCAGAATAGCTTCATCAGTCAACTGGAATGTCCCGAAGTGAATGGCCATCGCCTGGGTGGGCTTGAGCGTATCAAAGGCCATGACCGCCTCTTCCGGATTCATGTGAACACGACGCATGAAATTGCGTGGCTCGTAGGCACCGATTGGCAGAATTGCGAGGTCAATCGTGTTCCAGCGGCTGTGGATCGCGTCAAAGTGACGGCCCCACGCTGTGTCCCCGGCGAAGAACACGGTTTTGTTCTGAGTTTCGATCATGAAGCCGCCCCAGAGGGCCTTGTTCTGATCGAATGGAGTACGGGCACTTCCATGCAGGGCGGGCGTTGCAGAAATGCGCGCGCCTTCCGCCTGCGTGCTGTTCCACCAGTCAAGTTCGACAATGCGGGGCAAGCCAGCTTTTTCCAGATGGCTACGGTTTCCCGGCAACGTAATGCACAGCGGATCACCTTTGCGCGCCAGAATGCGCAGGGTCGGGAGGTCCATGTGGTCGTAATGGCAATGTGAAACCAGAATGAGATCGATTGGCGGCAGGTCTTCAAAACAGATGCCAGGTGGCCGGACGCGTCTGGGGCCGAAACTCCGGAACGGGGAGCAGCGTTCTGAAAACACCGGGTCCGTGATGATGCGTAATGGTTCACGTCCCTGCCGGCCGAACTGGAGCAGAACGGTGGCATGGCCGATGAACGTTGCGAGACATTCACCGGGCGCGGGAGCAGTCAGGGTGTGGGGTTTCTGAGGGGGTAGGGCATCAGGCCAGCGGGGACGCAGGCTGAGCTGCCACTTCAGGATATTGCGGAAGCGCTGGGCAGGGGTTCGTCCTGAAACAGCGTTATCCGGGCGCCACGAAGGTGGGTTGAAATAACGTGTTCCATCGAAGTGAGGCGGGTTGTCGTCAAGCACAAGACCGTGTTTCACAATATGGTTTACCCATCAAGCATTGCGTCAGACGTGATATCGCGTCATGCCGTGGCTGCAGAAGGTGCGGGGGCATCATTGACCTTTCCCCCGCTCGTCACAAGCCGGAGACCCCATACCGATGAGTACGCTTCCTGAACTCGGTATCAATACCATCCGCACCCTTTCCATGGACGCCGTCGAGCGTGCGAATTCCGGGCATCCCGGAACCGCAATGGCTCTCGCCCCGGCCATGTATGCGCTTTGGCAGCATGATCTGAACTACGATCCTGCCGATCCGCTATGGCCAGCCCGTGACCGGTTCGTCCTGTCCGTCGGACACGCCTCCATGCTCCTGTACTCGACGCTGTTCCTGACAGGCGTTCGGGACATCCAGGATGGAAAGGTCGTGGACCAGCCAGCTCTCACTGTCGAGGACCTGAAGCAGTTCCGCCAGCTGAGCTCCCGGACGCCGGGCCACCCGGAATATCGTTTCACCTCAGGCGTTGAAACAACGACCGGCCCGCTGGGTCAGGGCTGTGGCAACTCCGTGGGTATGGCCATTGCTGAAAAGTGGCTGGCTGAAACGTATAACCGCCCGGGCTTCAAGCTGTTCGACTATCACGTCACGGTTTTCTGTGGTGATGGCGACATGATGGAAGGTGTGGCTTCGGAAGCGGCTTCAACGGCCGGTCATCTGGGCCTCGGCAACCTGACCTGGGTTTACGATTCCAATCAGATCTCCATTGAAGGCTCGACCGACCTTGCCCTGACCGAAGACGTTGGCAAGCGTTTCGAGGCCTATAAGTGGCACGTTCAGACGCTGACGGACGGTAACGACGTTGATGCGATCCTGAAGGCCCTTCAGGAAGCCAAGAAGGTCACGGACCGTCCGAGCATGATCGTTCTGAAGACGGTCATTGGTTACGGTGCGCCGAAGAAGGCCGGTACAGCTTCTGCTCATGGTGAACCGCTGGGCAAAGATGAAATCAAGGGCGCGAAGGCAGCTTATGGCTGGCCGGAAAATGCCGGTGATTTCTATGTTCCGGATGGTGTCCAGGAACATTTCGCCGAAGGTCTCGGCAAGCGTGGTGCAGCGGCCAGTGCTCAGTGGCGCGAACTGTTCTCGGCTTACAAGGAAGCGCATCCGAAGGAAGCCGCCGAGCTTGAGGCGATCTTCGAGCACCGTCTGCCAGAAGGCTGGGACAAGGACATCCCGGTTTACGAGGCTGATGCCAAGGGCGTTGCATCCCGTGCAAGCTCTGGCCAGGTGCTGAATGCCGTTGCCAAGAACCTGCCCTGGATGATCGGTGGGTCTGCTGACCTGACGCCCTCCACGAAGACAGACATCAAGGGTGGTGGATCGTTCCAGCCGCCGCAGTGGGGTGGCACCTATGGTGGACGCAACCTCCACTTCGGTGTGCGTGAACACGCGATGGGTTCGATCTGTAATGGTATCGCGCTGTCCGGTATCCGCGCCTATGGCTCCGGCTTCTTGATCTTCTCTGATTACATGAAGGCTCCGATCCGTCTGTCGGCCATCATGGAACTGCCGGTCACGTATATCTTCACGCATGACTCCATTGGCGTTGGTGAAGATGGCCCGACCCATCAGCCGATCGAGCAGCTTGCTCAACTTCGCGCGACCCCGGGCATCATGACGATCCGCCCATCCGACGCCAACGAAGTGGCAGAGGCATGGCGCACGCTGATCCCGATGACGCACAAGCCTGCTGTTCTGGCTCTAAGCCGCCAGAATCTGCCAACCATTGACCGCACGAAGTATGCAGCGGCTTCCGGTCTGGCCAAGGGCGCGTACGTTCTGGCCTCCTGTGAAGGTAAGCCGGATGTGATTCTGATGGCTTCGGGTTCTGAAGTATCGCTGGTTGTCGAAGCTTATGAAAAGCTTACGGCAGAAGGTGTGAAGGCCCGCGTGGTGTCGATCCCGAGTTTCGATCTGTTTGAAGAGCAGAGCCAGGAATACCGCGATTCCGTTCTGCCGCCTGACGTGATCGGCCGCGTGGCTGTCGAGCAGGCTGCGGCCTTCGGTTGGGACCGTTATGTCGGTCTTGGCGGCTCGATCATTGCCATGAATTCGTTTGGTGCATCGGCTCCTGCCTCTGCACTTCTGACCAAGTTCGGTTTTACGCCGGAAGCAGTTTATGGCGCCGCGAAGCGTCAGGCTGCCCGTAGCAAGTAAGGAGAGAACCTGTGGCGGACACAATCTCTAACACCGGCCTAGACAAAGTGGGCAGTGTCCTGCGGGATCTGGAAAAGCACGGCCAGTCCCCCTGGCTGGACTTTATCCAGCGCAGTTTTACGGAAGATGGCAGCCTCAAGAAGCTTGTCGAGGAAGACGGGCTTCGCGGGGTCACCTCCAACCCGGCCATTTTCGAGAAGGCCATCGGTAAGGGGACGGAATACGATCCTCAGATCCGCAAGCTTCTCGAAGGGGAAGGTCTCTCTGCTGGAGACCTTTATGAGCACCTCGCGATTGATGATATCCGCGCTGCCTGCGGTGTCCTTTATCCGGTGTTCGAAAAGACAAAGGGTCTGGACGGGTACGTCAGCCTCGAAGTCTCTCCGTATCTGGCCTTCGACGCGCACGGCACCATCACGGAAGCCCGTCGCCTGTGGAAGGCTGTCGGTCGTAAGAACCTGATGGTCAAGATTCCGGGTACGGAAGAAGGCACGGGTGCGATCCGCGAAGCGATTGCAGACGGCATCAACATCAACGTGACGCTGCTGTTCTCTCTGGATGCCTACAAGGCCGTTCTGGAAGCTTACATTTCCGGTCTTGAAGCCCGCGCAGCCCGTGGGGAAGACATTTCCCACATCTCCAGCGTGGCGTCGTTCTTCGTCAGCCGTATTGACGCAAAGATCGATGGCGAAATCGATCGCCGCGTCGCCGCTGGTGACAAGGATGCGGAAGCGCTCAAGGCTCTGCGTGGCAAGGTTGCCATCGCAAACGCCAAGGTCGCTTACCAGTATTATCTGGACGTGAAGAAGAGCCCGCGCTGGCAGGCACTGGCTGCCAAGGGTGCGAACCCGCAGCGTCTGCTCTGGGCCAGCACCGGCACGAAGGACAAGGCTTACTCTGACGTCCTTTACGTCGAAGAGCTGATTGGTCCTGAGACGGTCAACACCATTCCGCCAGCAACGTTCGATGCGTTCCGCGATCACGGCAAGCTCCGTGAGAGCCTGACGGAAAACATTGAAGAAGCCCGTCACGTTCTTGCTGAGGCCGAGCGCCTTGGTCTGGATCTGGCCGGTGTCACGGCGAAGCTGGTGAAGGATGGCTGTGCCTCCTTCTCTGAGTCCTTCGACACTCTTCTCGGTGCGGTCGCTGAAAAGCGGGAGTCTGTGCTGGGAAAACGGTTGCTCCACGTCACAGCTGACCTTCCCTCGGATATCCGCGACGATGTTGCTGAATCCGAGACGGCGTGGAGCAAGGAAGGTCTTGTCCGTCGCATTTGGGCGAAGGACGCCTCTGTCTGGACGAATGGTGCTGAAGCCGGTTGGCTGAACTGGCTGACCATTGTTCAGGATCGTCTGTGGCACATTGAAGAGCTGGAACTTCTGGCTCGTGATGTCCGCAGTCGTGGTTTCTCTGACATCCTGCTTCTGGGTATGGGCGGTTCGAGCCTTGGCCCAGAGGTTCTGGCCGAAACCTTCGGTCAGCAGGAAGGTTGGCCGAAGCTACATGTTCTCGACAGCACCGACCCGCAGCAGGTTCGGGCTTATGAGAAGGCTGTTGATCTCAAGAAGACCTTGTTCATCGTGGCCAGCAAGTCTGGCGGCACGCTGGAGCCGAACATTCTGTTCGCGCATTTCTGGACGGTTGCCGGCCAGGCTCTGGGCAAGGCTCCGGGTGATAACTTCATCGCCATTACGGACCCTGACTCCCACATGCAGAAGGTCGCCGAAGAGAACGGCTTCTGGCGTATTTTCTACGGTGATCCGAAGATTGGTGGACGGTTCTCTGTCCTGTCAAACTTTGGACTGGTGCCAGCCGCCGTCAGCGGTCTGGATGTTCGCAAGTTCTTGACCATTACCAATCTGATGGTCGAGAGCTGTGGTCCAAGCGCACCGGCACACGTTAACCCCGGTGTGACGCTGGGTCTGATCCTTGGTCATTCCGCCAAGTGCTTCGGCCGTGACAAGGTGACAATCCTTGCTTCCAAGGGCATTGCGTCCTTCGGAGCCTGGCTTGAGCAGCTTATTGCGGAAAGCACCGGTAAGAAGGGCACAGGTCTGATCCCGATTGACGAGGAAGTGCTCGGCACGCCTGACGTCTACGGCAAGGACCGCGTTTTCGTGGACATCCTGCTGGGCGACGACGTTCCGGACAGTCGTCTTGGGGCACTGCGTGAAGCCGGGGCTCCGGTGATTACGGTACGTCTGGCAAACAAAAACGAGATCGGGCAGGCTTTCTTTGTCTTTGAATTTGCAACTGCTGTTGCAGGTGCGGTTCTCGGGATTGACCCGTTTGATCAGCCGGATGTCGAGTTCAGCAAGGTTGAAACCCGCAAGCTGACGAACGCCTATGCTGAAACTGGTTCATTGCCAGCAGAAGAGCCGTTCGCGATCGACGGAAAGCTGTCTTTCTACGCAGACGAAAAGAATGCGGGTGTTCTTGGGGGAGGAGACGCTGTTTCCGTTCTCAAGAAGCATTTCAGCCGTGTTGGTGCGGGCGATTATGTTGGCCTTCTGGCCTATATAGAGCGCAACCGTGAAACACGGGACTGGGCGCAGGACGTTCGGATGGAATTGCGGGATGCGCTGAAGGTTGCCACAGCAGCCGAGTTCGGCCCGCGCTTCCTTCACTCGACAGGCCAGGCCTACAAGGGCGGCCCCGACAGTGGTGTTTTCCTTCAGGTTACTGCCAAAGATGCTGCAGATGTTCCGGTTCCGGGGCATGGCTTCAGCTTCGGTGTCGTCAAGGCGGCACAGGCACGCGGTGACTTTGAAGTTCTCTCGGCCCGTGGGCGTCGTGCCCTCCGGGTGCATATCGATGGACCGTTGGAAGAGGGCCTGAAGACCCTTGCCACGGCAATCCATAAAGCGGTGGCAGGAGCATAAACATGCGGATCGGTATCATTGGTCTGGGTCGTATGGGCGGCAATATTGCCGTCCGTCTGACCCGGCATGGACATGATGTTGTTGTGCATGATCGCACGGCTGCCGTGACGGCAGCGACTGTGGAGCGATCCGAAAAGGGTCGCGCCACAGGCGTGGACAGCGTCGAGGCGCTTGTAAAGGGTCTTGAAGGTGACACGCATCGTGTCGTCTGGGTCATGCTTCCGGCTGGTGCGATTACCGAAGCCTGCGTGAAGCAGCTCGGCACGCTTCTTGGCAAGGGAGATGTCATCATTGATGGTGGCAACAGCTACTACAAGGATGACGTCCGTCGTGCGGAAGAGCTGGCAGCGAAGGGGATTTCCTACGTTGACGTTGGCACGTCCGGCGGTGTGTGGGGCCTCGAACGTGGCTACTGCATGATGTATGGCGGGCCGAAAGAGGCTGCGGATTATATCGATCCAATTCTGGCGGCTCTGGCTCCTGGAAAGGGCGATGTTCCCGTCACGCCGAACCGGGATGCGACCAATCTGGATCCGCGTGCCGAGCAGGGTTATCTGCACTGTGGTCCGTCCGGTTCAGGCCACTTTGTGAAGATGATCCATAACGGCATCGAGTACGGCATGATGCAGGCCTTCGCTGAAGGCTTTGACATCATGAAGAGCAAGAATTCACCCGTTCTGGCCGAAGGTGAACGCTTCGATCTGAATATGGCGGATATTGCCGAAGTCTGGCGTCGCGGCAGTGTCGTGTCGTCCTGGCTGCTGGATCTGACGGCGGAAGCGCTCGCGAAGTCGGGCGAACTGTCCGAGTTCTCGGGTGAAGTTGCTGACTCCGGTGAAGGTCGCTGGACGATCGAAGCCGCCATTGAAGAAAATGTGCCGGCGCCAGTGATGACGGCGGCCCTGTTTACCCGTTTCCGTTCGCGGTCGGGCAACAACTTCGCCGAGAAGATTCTCTCGGCGCAGCGTTTCGGCTTTGGCGGTCACGTCGAGCAGAAATAAGCCCCTCTGACGGATGGGCAAGGGGGAGTGGGCACAGTATGCTCACTCCCCCATTCAATATGGCCGACCGACAGGGGCTTGTATGTCCATTGACCTAGATACCATTCACGCGGAACTTCCAGCGCTTCCGGATACGATCCGGATGGTTGTGTCCGATATGGATGGAACGCTCCTGACACCGGAAAAGACAATCGCTCCCTCTACGATGGCGATGGCAAAGGAGCTTCAGAAGCGCGGTATTCCGCTCTGTCTGGCAAGCGCGCGGCCTCCGGCTGCGATGACAAAATACATCTCACAACTCGGCTTGAGCGGTCAGAACGCGGGGTTCAACGGCGGCATTATCTTCTCGCCAGATGGAACACCGACGGTCAGCCGTGTCCTGTCGCGTGATGTGCTCTCCGTGGTGCATGACATGCTGCATGTCCATGGGATCGAGACCTGGCTGCTGCGTCAGTCCTACTGGATGGTGCGCGACGCCGCGACGCCGTTTGTTGAGCATGAGCGCCGCATCACCGGGCTGACACCTCACACAGTGCCGGATCTGCGTCAGGAATTTGACGGGATCGGTAAGGTCATGGGTGTGAGCAACAATTACGATCTGCTTCAGCGTGTCGAGACGGAACTGGCTGTTATGCTTCGTGGTGAAGCGAGTGTCCGTCGTTCTTCCGAGATGCTGCTCGATATTACGCCTGCGCTCGCCAACAAGGGCGAAGCCGTCCGTGAGCTGGCTCTCGCCCACGGTGTAAAGCCGCATGAAGTGGCCTGTCTGGGTGATGCCCATAACGACCTGCCGATGTTTGCCGTCGCGGGGTTGGGCATTGCCATGGGGCAGGCTGAAGACGATGTGAGAGCCGCTGCCCAGGTTCTTACTGACACCAATGAGCGTGATGGCTGGGCCAAAGCCATTGAGCGCTACATTCTGCCAAGGGTCAAAAACACATGACGACCGATATCCGTACTGCCACACTGGAAACACTGCCGAGCTCAGAAGCAGTAGCCCTTCGAATGGCGGATCTTCTGGTGGAAGGTGTTTTTGCCAAGACGGACGGTAAGTTCCGTGTGGCCCTGTCTGGCGGTTCGACACCCAAGCGACTGTTCGAACTGCTGGCCGAGCCAGAGCTGGCAAAGCGCATTCCGTGGGATCGTATTGAGATTTTCTACGGGGATGAGCGCCATGTTCCCGAAGGGCATGCAGACAGCAACCATACGGTTGGTCAGTCTGTTCTGATCAGCCGTGTTCCGGTTCCTGCCGAGAACGTGCATCCGATCCCAACGGCTGGAACGGTCGAGGCGGATGCGCGCGCCTATCAGAAAACTCTTGAGACTGCATACGGCGCGACAGAGCTTGACCCCGCTCGTCCGCTGTTTGATCTCGTGATGCTTGGCCTGGGAACGGATGGACATACGGCCTCCCTGTTTCCGGGCGAGCCTGTGCTTCAGGAAAAGACGGCATGGGTGGGAACGGCAGCGCCGAAGACCGCACCCTACGAGCGCATTACGCTGACGTATCCTGCCATCCATTCCAGCGCGCTGGTCGTCTTTCTGGTGACGGGGGCATCCAAGGTTGAAATGCTCCAGCGTCTTCGTGAGGGCGACAAAACTCTGCCGTCTGCAAATGTGACCAGTGAAGGCCGGATCGTCATTCTGGCAGATCGTGCCGCAACGGGAGACGCCGCATGAGCTCGGAGATGGAGGTGCACAAGCGTACTGCGGCCCGTCGTGCAGCCGATATGGTCAAAAGTGGCATGGTGGTTGGACTCGGCACGGGAAGCACCGCCACCTACATGATCGAGCGGCTCGGTGAGCGCGTGGCAGAAGGCCTTCACATTGTCGGGATTCCGACATCCGAAGACAGTGCCCGCAAGGCTAAAAAAGCGGGTATTCCGCTGACGGATTTTTCCGCTCATCGTCAGCTCGATATTGCCATTGATGGCGCGGATGAGGTTCAGCGGGGGCCGTTGCACCTCATCAAGGGCCTTGGCGGAGCGCTTCTGCGCGAAAAGATCGTCGCTCAGGCTTCGAAGATATTTGTGGTGATTGTGGATGGCAGCAAGCCAGTTGATCACCTTGGGGAGCGCGCTCCTGTTCCCGTGGAAGTGATTCCTTTTGGTTGGGAATGCACGGCAGAACGGTTGTCAGCCTGCGGTGCCAAGGGCGTTAAGCCCCGGACCGACCGTGATGGGAACCTGTTCGTCAGTGACAATGGCAACATGATCCTGGACTGCACGTTCGGCCCGATCGAGGACCCGGAAGATCTGGCGCGCCAAATAGACGCGATCGTGGGCGTGGTGGAACACGGCATGTTCCTGAACATGGCGTCTGAAGTTCTGGTTGCGACAGAACAGGGAGTGGAGCGATGGGAACCATAGAGACTGCGCACGTCAGTAAGGCCATAGGCGTCCGGCCGCGTTTTCTGGTCGTGATGGGTGTTTCCGGGACAGGCAAGACAACGATCGCCACCGGCCTTGCCACCCGCCTGGGGTGGCATTTTCAGGAAGGGGATGCGCTCCATCCCCAAAGTAACGTTGACAAGATGAGCTCGGGTCAGCCGCTGACGGACGAAGACCGCAAGCCCTGGCTGGAACTCTGCCATGACTGGCTGAGCAGGGAAGTAAAAGCGGGTCACGGTGCTGTCCTGACCTGCTCCGCCTTGAAGCGCATTTATCGCGAACAACTGCGCCGCGATCTCCCCGTTGAATTTATTCATATCCGTGTTGCTCGTGACACTCTGGCTGATCGTATGACCCATCGAAAAGGTCATTTCATGCCGCCAAGTCTGCTACCGAGCCAGCTTTCCACATTTGAAGAGCCGGGTGACGACGAGCCGGTTATTCATGTCTGTGGTGAAGATCACCCCGATGTTGTGCTGGAGAAGCTGATCCAGCAGTTTCGTGATGAAGAAAACCAGAAGGAACTCCATGCGGCTGTTGGTTGATGCAGATGCCTGCCCTGTAAAGGACGAGATTTACCGTGTGGCAGGCCGTTATGGCCTCCAGACGCTGGTTGTTGCCAATCGCTGGATCAATATCCCCCAGTCGCCACTGATTGAGCGTGTGGTCGTGCCGGAAGGGCCAGACGTTGCGGATGACTGGATTGCAGAGCAGGCTGTCACAGCAGACATCGTGGTCACGAACGACGTGCCATTGGCCGTGCGGTGTCTGGAAAATGGGGCGGCCGTTCTGCGTCCCAACGGTGAAGAAATCGATGATCGGTCCGTAGGAATGGTCTCGGCCATGCGGGATCTGATGCATGACCTGCGCGAAACCGGGGTGGTGAATACGTACAATCCATCCTTTGGAAAAGCGGATCGGAGCCGGTTTCTTTCCGCTCTCGATACGCTCATCGTGCGACTCCGCAGGAAAGCTGCCCTTTCCAGAGTGATCCCCAGTTCTTCATAAAACATCCACAGGGACGTCCCCGGAGATGTTCCATGAATCTGGGGATAAGAGTCTGCTGCTGAGGAAAAATCGCCCATGAATCCGTTGCGTCTTGCACAGCTGGAAATGTTCTGTGCTGTCGTCGAGACAGGAACGGTGGTGGCAGCGTCACGGAAACTGAACTGTGTGGCGTCCAACGTGACGGCGCGCTTGCGGGAACTGGAGCAGCTTCTGGGGCGGGAGCTGTTTACGCGGGAAAAGAACCGTCTCTTTCTGACGCCGGAAGGACGATTGTTTCACCAACAGGCCAAAACCGTCGTGGAAGAGGCACGGCACCTGACAGATCTCTTTTCTGAAGGCGTGCCTCGCGGGATACTGACTGTCGGGGCCTTGGACGTCGCACTGAAGGAATATTTACCCAGTCGAGTGCCGCAGTTTCTGGCGGCGGCACCGGGTGTGGAAATCAGGATTCTGATCCGGCCGACAGACACGCTTGAGCGCATGCTGGTTGATGGCGAGATTGATCTTGCTCTGACGGATGGGCCAATCGAGCATCCCATGATGGGCAGTGCATTTGCCTTTCGCGAACGTCTGGCACTTATTCTGCCCGAAGGACAGCAGACACTTCAGTCAGGTCAGACAGTCTTTCTGTTCAATACAGACTGTTTGTATCGCCGGTATTTCGAGGCTTGGCTGGAGCAGAAGGGCTTTGGCGGCGGTCTTATCCATACCGTTGAGTCTTATGACGTCATTGTGGCCTGCGTAGAGGTAGGGCTGGGTATTTCGTGTGTTCCGCAGAGTGTTCTTTCAACTCTGGGGGCTGCCCGTAAGACAAGAATCGCTGTGCAGTACCCCACAGATCTTCAGGGCAGTGATATCTATTCGGTCTGGCGGGAGCCGCGCGTGAGCGTGTTGGCCCGGTTGTTCATGAATAGTCTGGGTTCAATCTTTGAAGACTCATAAATAGTGAACGAAACACTGATTTATCATCACTTTTAATAAACCGCATCTCTTGCCAGTGTCGGGTCATCGATTGAACCGGCAGCGGTCTCATGCGTCTGAAACAGAGCGGCGCAGGATGCGCTTCCTGAAAGACAGGAGCACTCATGGCTCAGAAATATGATCTCTTCATTAACGGTGAATGGGTTTCCCCGCAGACGGGAGAATGGATTCCTGTTGAAAACCCAGCCACGAAAGAAACGGTCGGCCAGGCGGCTCGGGGCGGTGAAGCCGATCTGGATAAGGCGGTAGCAGCAGCCAAGGCGGCCTTTCCCGCCTGGAGCCGAAAGACAGCGACGGAGCGCGCGGATTATGTCCATGCGCTGAAAGATCTGGTGAAGCGGGACAAGAAGGTTCTGGCCCAGATCATTACGTCCGAAATGGGTAAGCCCCTGAAGGAAGCTGAAGCCGAAGTCGATTTCGCAATCGGGCTGCTGCGGTTTTCGGCTGAAAACACGCTGCGTCTTCAGGGGGAAATCATTCCTGGGAGTAGCCCGGACGAGAAAATTCTGATTGATCGTGTGCCTCTTGGCGTGATTGGAGCCATTACGGCTTGGAATTTTCCGCTGGCTCTTTGCGCTCGCAAGATTGGGCCGGCCATCGCGGCTGGTAATACGATCGTTGTAAAGCCGCACGAACTGACGCCGCTTGCGTCGCTTCATCTGGCAAAGCTGGTTCAGGAAGCAGGCATTCCCAAAGGTGTCATTAATATCGTCACGGGTGATGGTCCGGAAGTCGGAGTTCCGCTGGTCGCGCATCCGGATGTGAAGCTCATCACCATGACCGGCTCAACGCCTGCCGGGAAAAAGATCATGGCGGCCGCAGCAGAGACGCTGAAGGAAGTTCGGCTGGAACTTGGCGGCAAGGCGCCTTTCCTGGTGATGGAAGATGCTGATCTGGAGAAGGCTGCGGAAGCGGCTGTGCAGTCCCGCTTCATGAACACGGGGCAGGTCTGCACGTGCAATGAACGCACTTACATCCATGAAGCGGTTTACGACGACTTCGTACAGAAGGTTCGTCAGAGGATCGACGCTCTGAAGGTTGGTCTGCCGACTGACCCTTCAACGGACATGGGCCCCAAGGTGAGCGAAGACGAACTCAACAAAGTTCATGAGATTGTCGAAAAGGCTGTTCGCCAGGGCGCTACGCTGGAGACCGGCGGAAAACGCCTGACGGGTGGTGTTTATGACAAGGGCTATTTTTACGCCCCTACACTGTTGACGGACGTCTCACAGGATATGGACATTGTTCATAACGAGGTGTTTGGCCCTGTCATGTCGCTTATAAAGGTGGCGGATTTTGATCAGGCGCTCGCCTGGGCCAATGACTGCCGGTATGGGCTGTCAGCATACCTCTTCACGAAGGATCTGGGTCGTATCCTGCGTATGACGCGCGAACTGGAGTTCGGGGAGGTCTACGTGAACCGTCCGGGCGGTGAAGCGCCGCAAGGCTTTCACCATGGTTACAAGGAAAGTGGTCTTGGTGGAGAAGACGGTCAACATGGGTTGGAAGCCTATGTGCAGACCAAGACGATTTACCTCAACGCCTGATGTTCAGAAGGGCAGTCCGCAATCGGGCTGCCTTTTTTCATGAAAGGACCAGAAACATGGTTAAAGTTGCAGCACTCGCCACGGATGGCCTGGAAGAAATCGAACTGACGTCGCCACAGGAAGCGCTGGAAAAAGCTGGCGCGACCGTTACGGTGATCTCGTTAAAAGCTGGCGAGTTTCAGGCGGTTAACAAGGACATTTACCCGTCTCGTAAGATCAAGGCTGATCTGGGTATTGCGGATGCCAAAGCTTCCGACTTTGACGCTCTTCTGCTGCCGGGCGGGCTCGCATCCCCTGATAGCCTTCGGATGAACCGCGATGTCGTGGCGTTCGTGAAGGAGTTTGTGAAGGCCAACAAGCCGATCGCTGCGATCTGTCACGGAGCGCAGGTCCTGATCGAAGTCAACGAACTGCGAGGCCGCACCATCACATCGTGGCCTGCGATCAAGACCGATCTTGAGAATGCCGGCGCAAGTTGGGTGGACGTGGACGTTGTGACAGATGGTCCCTACGTTTTCTCACGATGCCCCGACGATCTCCCTGCCTTCAACAAGGCGATTATCAAACATTTCAAGCTGGGATGATTGATAGCGTCACCAAGGTTGAACGAAAGAGTCATGGATCGGATGGTCGTCCGCTCCGCGCATCAATGTGATCCGCCAATGATCCTTGACGAAGCGGTATCTGAGCCGGCTCCCTTTCAGGGACTTCGTCAAGGCCTGCCGCGCTGTCAGCTTGCCCGAAAGCGCGGGTGCTTTCAGATCCTGGAGGAGTGACGGGTCAACCTCCATGAAGCACCCGGTTTTATGCGCAAGATCCTGAAGCCGCTCGTCCATTCTCTGGATGGGTAAAGCGATAGGGAACGCATCGTTGGTACAGGCCGCAGAAGCCATCACTGGATATGCAAAGACCAGAACAAGGAGGGGAAGGGAGCGAATGGACATGTCGTCTCCTGTCTTCATCATGTTGATCTGTCTAAAACGCCTTTGAGCCGTTCTGGTCGCAGAAAAGAGACAGGGCAGAACCATTCGGGGCTTGGCTCATGAAAAAACGGTGCTTTGCGCTCGAGAAATCATCTGGAGGCAGAGCACCGTTTTGACAGACTGGTCAGGGTTGGAAACTCAGAAGGTCGTATCGACAAGTTGCCGACCAAGCGCAGGGTCATCCGTGAAGAAGCCGTCGATCCCCATATCCAGATAGCGGCGAACCTCTGCGATCATGCCTTCTGGGTTCCGGGCTGCGGGGCCTGCGTCATTTCGAAGCTGGGCGGGAAGAAAGTAGTTCTCCGGGCGCGCTGTATAGGAATGAACGAGAAGGCCTGCGCGGTGAGCGTCATCCACGAGCGAGGTGGGCTCAAGCCATGCGCCCTTTGAATCGCGCGGAATGAGATCCGCGTTAGAAGGACCGATGACGTCTGCGTAACGGCGGACGTCTTTGAGTCCATCCAGCGTCATCAGATCGCCGAAAGTGGTTGTTTTTCCTGCTGCAGCGAGATCGGGTGGGGTTTGTTTGCGTTCGCCCATCAGAAGCATCAACCGTGTCTGCGGGTTGATGGCTAGTGCCTGCTCCCGGATGCGGGCGAGGTTAGACGTTTCGAAAGACTGGATTTCGAGCGGGGCCTGACGCGTATATTCGTGCGCCGCGATGGTCTTGAGGAAGATCGCTTCCGGATCATGGCCGAGGCTGTGAAAATGCGTGGAATGCTTGAGTTCCGGGATAAGGCCGAAAGTCTTGCCGGTGGCGGCAGCCTGAGCAGCGACAACTTCGATGACCTCCTCAAATGTTGGGATTTCGAAGCGGTCGTTGTAGCGGGTGTTATGGACGCGCAGGGTCGCCAGACGCTCACGCGCACGGAGTGTCTTGAGTTCCGCGAGGGTGAAATCGGTCGTGAACCAGCCGGTCTGCTTCTGGCCGTCAATGGTGACGGTCTTCTTGCGGTCGGCAAATTGCGGGTGATCGGAAACATCTGTTGTATCGGCGATGTTGCTTTCATGACGGACGACCAGATGGCCGTCTTTTGTCATGACCAGATCGGGCTCGATGAAATCAGCACCGTCCAGCATGGCTTTGGCATAGGCGGCGAGTGTGTGTTCAGGACGGAGAGCCGACGCGCCACGGTGAGCAAACACCAGTGGCTTTGGAGCCAGGGAAGGAGCCGCCTGTGCGGAGCGGCTCAGGTGAAGAGCAGGGAGGGCGGCGGAAAGCAGGCCCAAAGTGCGGCGGCGCGTCAGCATGGATCAGTCCTTACAGCGTGGCGTTCAGTGTCAGGAAGAAGCTGCGCGGGGCAACCGGGAAGGCACTGAACTGACCAGACGTTTGGGTCGCGTTGATGGTGGACCAGGCGCGGGTGTTGGTCAGGTTCGTGATGTTACCCTGAACACGCAGGGCTGCAATGTGCGGAATGCCATGGAATGTGTAGCCCGCGTTCATGTCGAACTGCGCGAACGGGGCCGCGTACATGTCGTTGGTGTAGGTTGCATAACGCTTGCCGGTCACAACACCGATGAACTGGCCATAAGCATTGCCCCAATTGGTGCTGAAGACGAACTTCTCAGACCAGGCAGGCATACCCACAACGTTCTTTCCGGCAGTCCGCACGGTTGTCGTGCCGGTGCTGTAGTTATCGTTGTAGGTGGATTTGTTATAGGACAGGCCGTTGTAGAGCGAGAAATGCTCGCCGAAATGGGATGTGAACGAGAAGTCCATACCATCGGTCGTCACAGAGCCGACGTTTGCCAGCGTGGTTGCGGAGCCGATGATGGACGACAGCGTCTGTGTGGTGGCAACAGCCAGCAGGCGGTTCGAGAAGTGAACGTGGTAGTAGGAGAGCTGGCCTTCGATGGATGTGAGCGGGCCGAGGTGGATCTGGCGGTGCTCACGCAGACCGGTTTCATACGTCCATGATGTTTCCGGCTTTCCGTTCTTCTTGAAGTCCTCGAAAGCAGCCTGGCTGGTAGCACCCCACGGGGTGGCGTTGCCGTAGCCTGCGTCCTGGAAGGAGCGCATGTTTTCCTGAATGGTGGCGAACCACTGTTCATTCGGCGTAATGTTCCAGACGGCACCAAAGGACGGCAGGAACGGACGTTCCGCAGCAATGGTGCCACCCGGAGCGGTGACAGCGTAGGACGGAGAGAGCGAGCCCGCCTTTGCAGCAACAGGCAGCGTGCCGTTCGTGTAAACCAGCTCAGACTTGAAGCCGGCTGCCAGCGAGAAGTTCTTGGAAATCTGCCAGTTGTCCTGCAGATGGGTCACGAACGTGTTGGTGTAGAAGTTGTTCGTATACTGGTCGATCAGCGCGTTCTGCTGGCGTTCGTATGGTGTGGTCGGGTTGTTGGCATCCAGCGGGTACCAGCGACGAGCTTGTGTATTGTTGTTGCGCTCATACCAGCCCCCGACTTCGATGGAATGCTTGCCAAGGTGATACCGTAACGTGGAGATCAGGCCGCCGCGGTTATCCCAGTATTCGGTTGTACGGGTCGCATAGCCGGAGCCGCCGAAAACGGTGTTAAGGTCTTGGCCCGGAAAATACGCTGCGAACAATGTCGGCAGGCCCGCGGCAGAAATGGGGCCGGCGACGACACCTTCCCCCAGATCGTGATGATAATAAATCGAGTTATCCCAGTGCAGGTTCGCATTGAAATCATGCGTCCACTTTGCATAGGCCAGGAAATCTTCCCGCTGGGCGGCAGAATAATAGTTGCGGTAATTCAGGCCCGCATTCCTGTACTCGGCTGAGTTGATATAGGATTTCGCGTAATTGAAGTTGGGATACGTGAAGGGACGGACATATGTGCCGTAGCCCTGCGGCAGGGTTACGCTGTCTTCGTTCGGTTCAACCTTTTGGGACCAGTCAAAGAAGACCGAGAAGCGGTCATGGGCGCTGTGGTGAACGAACTTGGCATTGACCTGATAGCCGCCCTGATGGCCAGCGAAGTCCCATGCGCGTGCATCCTGACGGGCGAATGAGACATAGGCCGAGTTGCCATTTCCGAATTCACCCGTGTCGAGACGCGCGAAGGTGCGGAATGTGGACCAGCTCCCGAAGACCTGCTCGATCTGGGCGCCGCGCTTGCGCAGTGGATCCTGCGTCGTAAATTCGAGTGTACCGCCGAGGTTGGACGTGGAGGCCGTGCCCAGACCGCCTGCGCCGGTGGCAATGGAGGCAGATCCGATGTTTTCGCTGATGGATGCGCGCTGAGGGGAGAGGCCGTTGTAGTTACCGTAGGCCTGGTCGCCGAGGGGAATTCCATCAAGCGTATAACCGAGCTGCTCCTTGGCAAAACCATGCACATACAGTGATGAATTCTGCTCGTTGTTGCCCCAGGGGTCAGCATTGTTGAACACGACGCCCGGCAGAATCTGCAGCGCCTTGATGGGGTTGATGCCCGGCATGATGCGCTGGATCTGAACGCGGCCAAGTGTTTGTTCGGAGCGGGTGCGCTTTGCGGTGATGACCAGCTGTTCCGATCCGCCGGAAACGGCTGCGGCCTTGTGTGCTGCGGTGTGTTTCTTGCTGTTTGTCGACGCGGTGGCCGCTTTGGCTGAAGGCAGTGCCATGCTCACTGCCAGCGGAGAACAGAAAAGAAAGAGCAGCGCGCGGTTGCGCTGGGATTTGGATGACATGGATAGCTTTCCCGTAACGAAGCGGAATCGGAACGGGCGGAAACTAGTCTCAATATCGTGAGGGGTGTGTGAACCTAGTGTGAAGCTGGGGTGACAGATTTATGACGCCGTTTGCCAGCCTAAGCCGACGATCGCAACGCGGCGGCCGAATGGTGTTTCCTGCAACACTATGACTTCTCTTTCTTCGAGATATGTCAGTTGGCGGCGGGCGCGTCCCAGGGAATGGGTGCCATAGGCGCGGGCCAGAGCACTGTCATCCGGGCAGGTTTCCGAATCGAGCGCCGTACGGGCCAGCAACAGGAAAACGCCCTGAACGTCTTCCGGCAGGGATACTGCAACAGCTTCGGCTTTCTGCCACTCCTCGCTCTCCGCACGCTCCCGGTCCAGGCCCGCGCGGATCGTAGCGAGGATGCGCTGGAAGCGGCCCAGATCAAGGATGTTCCGTGACAGACCCTGAATACGGGCTCGAAGCTGGAAGTCCTGATAAAGGGTGGCAAGCGGCTTGTAATCGGCGCCATCTTCAGAGGCGACACCAGCAACCATGTCCCAGATCTGGGCTGGATCAATTTCAGTAATGTCGGCCGTTGCTGCAGGTTCTTCGGCGGCTTCCCGCGTTGCGCCATAGGCATCAAGCTGCGCGAGAAGATCCGGCGGCGGCGGACGTGTCTCACGACGGGGGCGGGGTGAGAATTCGTGAACTGGCTCGAGAATGATGTCTCGCAGGTCCTCGGCATCGATGGGCTGTAAAGGAACGAGCACCGGCCCCGTGTTGTGGCTGGCCGTTTCAACGGGGCCGATTGTCAGCAGCTTCGGACGACGGGAGAGAGCTGGGCCGAGCGCCATGAACTGCCCGCGGGCAAGATCACGGAAAGATTCTGCGGCCCGGCGTTCCATGCCCAGAAGATCGGCGGCGCGGGCCATGTCGATGTCGAGGAAGGTCCGGCCCATCAGGAAGTTCGAGGCTTCTGCCGCGACGTTCTTGGCCAGTTTGGCCAGACGCTGTGTTGCGATGACACCGGCCAGACCACGTTTACGCCCACGGCACATGAGGTTCGTCATGGCCCCGAGTGAGAGGCGGCGGGCTTCATCGGATGTGTCACCGCCCGCAACCGGTGCGAAGAGCTGGGCTTCGTCCACCACAACCAGAGCCGGATACCAGTTGGCGCGTGGTGCTTCGAACATACCGTTCAGGAATGCACCGGCTGCACGCAACTGCATTTCGGCGTCCACCTGTTCAAGGTTCAGCACAACAGATGCACGATGCGCCCTGACACGTTCACCGGCCGCGCGCAAACTGGCTTCGGACTGGTCTTCCACGTCAATCACCAGATGGCCATAGCGGTCTGCGAGGGTGACGAAGTCGCCTTCCGGGTCGATCATGACCTGCTGAACGAGGGTTGCGGTCTGTTCCAGCAGTCGGCGCAGAAGGTGGGATTTGCCTGAGCCGGAGTTACCCTGAACCAGCAGGCGCGTGGCCAGCAGTTCCGGCAAATCAATGCAGGTGTCTGAGCCGTCGCGGCCCTGTCCGAGAACGATGGATGTCATGGCGTCAGCGGATACCCGAAACTGACGATTCTAGCCACCCAAGGACGCCCTTTGCGGCAGCAAGACCGGTGGAAAAACATCCCTGCAGGAGATAACCGCCGGTCGGGGCTTCCCAATCCAGCATCTCGCCAGCTGCAAACAGGCCGGGATGAGCCTTTAGCATGAAATTTTCGTCCAGCGCGTCCTGGCGTAATCCTCCTGCTGTCGAGATGGCGCGGTCGAGGGTGTCGGTCCCGGTCAGGGCGATGGGGAGGGCTTTTATGGCTTGAGCAAGCTGTAGAGGTGTCGCCTGTTTTGGTGTTGCCTGTCGCAGAAGTTCTCTGGAGGCACCATCGAGAGAAAGAGCTTTGCGGAGCCGGTTGGACTGGCTCTCTCTGGGACGCTGGGCCAAAAGGCGTTTGAGAATGGCATCTTCGGAGAGAGTGGGACGGAGATCCAGCGACAGAGTGGCGGTGCCAGTTGATGTGATGGTGTCGCGCAGGGAAGCTGAGAGGGCATAGAGCGCAGAGCCTTCCAGCCCGCGCGGCGTAATGGTGAGGTCCCCACGGGTTTCCGTCCCCTGAAACGACAGTCCGACGGAATGGAGTATCTGTCCGTCATGGCGTTGCAGGATGTCATCGGGCCAGTTGGGGATAAAGCCGCAGTTTGACGGTTTGAAAGGGGATGTTTCCGCAGGGAACAGACTGGCCCAGCGCCCGTCTGACCCGAGGCGGGACCAGCTTGCACCGCCTGTAGCCATGAGTGTGGCATCCGCAGAAAACGTGATGGGGCCTTCAGGGGCCTCAAAGCCAAGGAGCGGACCATCCCATCCACTGAAGCGATGGCGTGTCCTGATCTGAACGCCTTGCTCTGCAAGTCGGCTTAGCCATGCGCGAAGCAGAGGAGAGGCTTTCATACTTTTGGGGAAAACACGCCCGGAACTTCCACTAAAGCACTCCTGTCCAAGGTTTTCCGCCCAATGACGCAGGGCGTCTGGCGGGAAGTTCAGCAAGGCTGGGGTCAGCCAGTCTTGGGCCGTTCCATAGCGTGTTATGAAAAGGTCGAGTGGCTCAGAGTGGGTCAGGTTGAGGCCACTTCGGCCTGCCATGAGCAGTTTCCGTCCCACGCTGGGCATCTGCTCAAAGACTTCGACATGACATCCGTGGGCGGAAAGATACTCAGCGGCGAACAGTCCGGCGGGACCTGCGCCAATGATGGCAACGACTGGCGGCGTGGGGAAAGGGCTCATGGCTGTCTGATTGCCATGAGCCGGGTCGTTTGTCAGGTTCTACGTGCGTCTGAGGCCGGGGTTATCAGCCTCAGAATATACTGTTTTAGAAACCAGCGCTGATGGAGCCGGTTGCTGCGAAGGGTGCTGCAATGGCGTAGGTCGGGGCGGTCCCCTTCACCGTGTTGCCGAAGATACCCTTCATTGCTGTTGCGTTCGTCTGCACGCCCAGTGGGAAGCCCAGATAGTGCTTGTTGGCGATGTTGGAGATGTTGAGCTTGATGTTCGGGCTCTGCAGGAAGCCGACATTGTGGAAGCGATACCCAACCGTCAGATTCATGCGGACATAGGACGGAACAGCCTCGTCGTTCATGAATGTGGAATACTGCTTGGCAACGTATTTCACGTTGTAAGCACCGAACAGGCTGCCGTCATCGTAATCCAGGTTGAAGCCGACCTGATACTTGGGTGTTTCAGGCGCGAACTTCCCCTTGGTTGGGAGATAATCGACAGAGCTGCTGCTGCCGCCCTTCAGGTTGCTGGTCGTGCGGGCATCGACATACTCGAACGAAACATAAGGACGCAGGTGGTAGAAGATCGGACGTGTGCCGATTTCCGCATCCACACCATTTGAAGTCTGTCCACCAGCATTGATGTTGTTGCTGAAATAGTTGGAGCAGGCATCATCCATGCACTGGCTCTGGGAGAAGAAGCGGTTTGTGAAGTCGTAGTGGAAGTAGGTGATCGAGGCCATGACGGTCGATCCGGTGTAGCGCCAGCCTGCTTCTTCCGAAATCGAGATTTCCGGGTTCAGGTTGGTGATGCCATGTGTCGCGTAGCCGCTGCCCTTGTAATAGGCGCCTGCGTCGAACAGGGAGAAGTTCGTAGGCATCCGGAAGTTGGTCGCGCCTGAGATGAAGATCTGGTTCTCAGGGTTGATCTGATACCGGATCGACGCCGTTGGCAGTGGCTCGTAATAGGTTTTCTTGATGTAAGGGCCCGTGGATGTGTTGGGCAGCATGTTGTGTGCGTCACGGGTAACGATGGCGTATTTCAGGCCGCCTTCGATCGTGAGCTTGTTGTTCAGCAGGGACAGGCTGTCACCGATGAACATCGTGTGCACGCGGGTCTGTGTGAGGTTTGAGCGATACTGATACGTTGCGCCATTATCAAAGACGTAATTCGCAGCCTGTCCCCAGACGCTCCAGGGCGTACCGTCGGTACCAATGCCTGTGGCAGGGCCGCTCTGGATCTGCTTGGAATATTCGAACCAGTAACCAACCATCAGACGGTTCACGCCTGTCGTCAGCGTCAGCTTGGTGACAGCACCAGGACGATACGTCGTTGTGATGGACGGTTCATAGAGCAGTGTACCCTTGGCGACGGTTTTGCCTTCAAGGCTCCCGCCCATGGACGTGGCACCATAGCTGGTGGGGACGGCATATGCGCCACCGCCGCTACCGCTGCCGTACCAGAAGTAAGGCGTTTCCGTTAGCGTCAGGTGATCCGTCAGCTTGAAGGTGGATGGCGCGCTGACATAGATGTTGGTGAACGGGTTCTGGTGGAACTTGTAGTAGTCCGCGTCACTCTTCGTGCTCTTGCCCGTCGGGTCCTTGTACACGCCGTTGTAGACGGTGTTTGAGATTGTCGCGCCAGACGTGTTCTTGAATGTCGTGCCGTTCGGTCGGGTACAGGTCGCACCAGCCGAGCAGGACGATACGTACTTGTCCTTCACGCCCAGTCCGTATTCGTCCCACGATGCCATGTTCACGGAGCGGTTCAGGTAGTTGTAGAGGCGGTTACCCACGATCGCGAGAGAGACGCGGTTTCCGTCGCCCCAGTCGTTCACGATCTTGCCTTCCGCGTGCAGCTTGCGGTTCGTTGCTTCACTGTGGATAGCGTCTTCGGTTGCATAGGAACCGGAGAAATACGCACGTAGGTTCGTGTGGCCAATCTTGCCTGTGTCGAGGCGTAGGAAGCCGCGGGTGTAGTCGTAAGAGCCGTAAGAGACGTCGAACGCTCCGCCTGCCTTCATCTTAGGGTCAATCATGTACATGTCGACCACGCCGCCTGCGGCGCTGAGATGGGGGCTGTCCAGATCGGCAGAACCCTGCGCCAGATTCACCTTCTGAAGGTTTTCGGAATCCACGATTTCCTGAGAGTACGTTTGGAAGGAGCCGACGTCGTTGATCGGGAAGCCTTCAAGCGTAAAGCCCATCTGCGTCTGGTCGAGGCCACGGGAGCTCATGTGGCTTCCAGTCAGCCCTGCAGGATCTGAAGAAGAGACGTTGGCGCCGGGCAGCAGCGCAATGAGCTGCATCGGATCCTGACCTGGTGCCTGCTTTTCAATGAAGTCGCGGGAGATACTTGAGACGGATTTCGCCGCGTCCTGCTTCTGCATCAGACCGCCACCGACGTCACGGCGTGTTACACCATCAAAGTACTTGCGACGCCCGCTAACGGAGACGTGCTCTTCATGCACTTCATCTGTCGGTGCCGTATTGCCCATCATGGATGGAGCCGCAGCCTGATGACGGGCTGGCTTATGATCCGGACTGGAAGAAGATGGTGCCGCCAGTGCAGGAGCGGCCCCCAGGGCCATGAGGGCGGACGTTGATAGAAGGCGTGCAAGGCGCATCAGAAAGATGGTCTTTCTCGGATAGTGAAATAAGCGAGGAGGGAAAAACCACGCTTTGTCACACTCTTCAACAGTTTGGGATGTGAAACATTAAGACATAAATAATCGTGATATTTCCGCAACAAAAAGTGGCGTGAAAGCTTCTTTTGAGTGCGAGGGCCTCTGCGCGCTATAAGTGGTCATTGCTGACATTCGGAGGTTTCAGGCATGCAGAACGCAATCCAGCGCCGGGTGGCTCAGGGGCAGGGGCGGGAACCAGCGGATCTGGTAGTTCGCAACGTCCGTCTTCTGGACCTTGTCACCGGCGAACTGGTCCCGACGGATATTGCGATCTGCGGGGACCGGATCGTGGGAACTTACGGCACCTACGAAGGCAAGCAGGAGATTGATGGACGTGGGCGGATTGCTGTCCCCGGTTTCATCGACACGCACCTTCACGTTGAGTCCTCTTTGGTCACGCCTTTTGAGTTCGATCGCTGCGTGCTGCCGCATGGCGTGACGACCGCCATCTGTGATCCCCATGAGATGGCCAATGTCCTTGGGCGATCAGCCTTCGACTATTTCCTGGCGGCCGCTGAGCGGACGGTCATGGATCTGCGGGTCAATCTGTCGAGCTGCGTTCCTGCAACACCTATGGAAACATCCGGGGCCACACTGGATGCAGCTGATCTTGTGGCCTACCGGGACCATCCCAAGGTGATCGGGCTGGCAGAATTCATGAATATCCCGGGTGTTCTGAACGGCGATCCGGGGTGTCTGGACAAGCTGGCTGCCTTTGCCGACGGACATATTGATGGTCATGCGCCGCTGATGCGTGGCAAGGCTCTGAATGGGTATCTGGCCGCGGGCATTTCGACGGACCATGAAGCAACCGCAGCGGAAGAAGCACTGGAAAAAGTCCGCAAGGGCATGACCGTGCTGATCCGGGAAGGCTCCGTCTGCAAGGATCTGGAAGCACTGGTTCCGCTGCTGAATGTTGCAACGTCGCCCTTCTTTGCTTTCTGCACAGACGACCGTAATCCGCTTGAAATTGCTCATGAAGGACATCTGGACTTTCTGATCCGCCGGGCAATCGAACTGGGGGTTGAGCCGCTTGCAGCGTATCGCGCGGCCTCACTTTCGGCTGCCACTGCCTTTGGTCTGCGGGACCGCGGGCAGATTGCTCCCGGCAAGCGTGCGGATGTTGTGCTTCTGGATAATCTAGAAACCTGTCTGGTGTCGGATGTCATTTCTGCCGGGCGTCTGGTCACGGAGGCCCTGTTTGCTGAACGGGAGATTATTCCGCCAGTGGGGCTGGGCAGTGTGAAGTTGCCAGGTGTGGTTTCTGCGTCGGATATGCAAATTCAGGGCAGTGGAACAGACCGCCCTGTGATGGGGCTCATTCCTGGGCAGATTATTACGGAATATCTGCGGCTGACATTGCCGGAAGAGAACGGGCAGGTCCTGCCGGATGTTCCGAACGATGTGGCCAAGGTCTGTGTGGTGGCGCGACATGGACATAATGACAATATCGGCAGGGGGTTTGTGAAAGGGTTCGGCCTGAAGCACGGAGCACTGGCGTCATCTGTCGGGCATGACAGCCATAACATCTGCGTTGTGGGTACCAACGATGCGGATATGGCGACTGCTGTGAACCGACTGGAGGCGACAGGCGGCGGATTTGTTGCCGTTCAGAACGGCAAGGTGCTGGCAGAATTGAAGCTACCTGTGGCTGGTCTGATGAGTGACGCCCCGTTCGAGCAGGTTCGTGACGAACTGATCGTGTTGCGGAAGGCCGCGAAGGACATGGGTGTTTCTCTGGAAGAGCCGTTTCTGCAACTGGCTTTCCTGCCTCTTCCTGTTATCCCGCATCTCAAGATCACAGATCTTGGAATGATTGATGTTCGGACAATGGAACTGGTCTGAAACGAAAAAGACCCGCTCCTGTGAGGGAGCGGGTCTTTCTTATCGAGCCTGAAGAAAAGGCTGATCAGTGGGTGGAAGCACCCGTCGCATTGGCAATACCCTGCTGTGCGCTGGTTGCAGCGTGGGACGTTGCATGGCCAACAGCACTGACATCCTGGCCTGCGCCACGCGTCGTGTTGCAGGCGGACAGGGACACTGCCGTCCCTGTGAGCAGGGCAGAGACCAGCATCAGGCGAGCGAATGTGGATTTACGGGTCTTGGTCATGCGGGCATGTCCTTCTGTTCTGTGTATCAGTTCAGGGCTAAAAGCCTGTCATGTCAAAAAGTTGCGTTTTTAAGTGCTGACCTGCGCGGGCAGGAACGGAAAAAGGCCTGAGAAGTGTTAGAGAAATTTCGTTGGGCCAAAGCGATTTCCAGAGTGTTTCGCCGTAGCGTGGGGCATTCGTCAGAAAGATCAGTCCTGATTGTGGACTGCAATTTTCCAAGGCCTCTCCATGATTCTGGCTCGATGGATCTGGATGCGATGATCCACTCTCTGCTTCGGCTGGGATGCAGGGTCAGCTTTCTGGCGCTGGGAGAATATTTTCTGTCTTCAGAGCAGCGGGATGCAAGTGCTGCTGCGGTCTATCGATCCCTGGGGGTTAGGTGCCTGACACCTGGACATGACGCAGTGTCCCCCGGGTGGGACGGAATTGACGACGCCCTGCGGCAGATCGGACCGGATATTGATGCCTGCATCCCATGTCGGGTTTGCTGTGGCGGCGCGGCATATGATCGGCTCCGCGCCGCGTTCCCCGCTGCCCGCATGATTTTCTATACGTGTGATCTGCATTTCTTGCGGGAGGAGCGGGCAGCCCGCCTGTCAGGCGATGCTGCTGCGCTCAAAGCTGCTGGAGTCACGCGGGATAATGAACTCGGGGTTATCCGCCGGGCTGATGCGACACTTGTGGTGTCCAGCTATGAGAAGGATCTTTTGAGGCAGGAACTTCCAGAGGCGCATATCGTGCATCTGGCCTTTCCCAGACCATCCGCCGAAGGAGAACGCTGGGAGGACCGCAAGAATATCGGCTTTATCGGCAATTTTGGACATCGGCCGAATGAAGATGCGGTGCGCTATTTCTTGGATCATGTCTGGCCAGATCTGTCTGCCAAAGTACCTGAGTGCAAGTTCCTGATTGTGGGAGCAGGTTCACCGGATTGGCTGATAGAACAGGCGCAAAACGATGCACGTCTGGTGGTGCTTGGGCATGTGCCGGATCTGACAGGCGTGTTGAAAACACTCAGGGTGACGGTTGCCCCGCTTCGGTATGGAGCAGGGACGAAAGGAAAAGTGCTGACCAGCCTGTCTCATGGCGTGCCGTGTGTCATGACATCCGTTGCGGCTGAAGGTTTTGACTTTGGGCCGCAGTTGAGAGAGCTGGCTGTTGCGGATCTTCCGCAGGATATGGCGAATGCCATTGTCGCGCTTTACACGCAGGCCCCTCGGTGGGAGACCGTCGTTCGTCATGGACGTGATCTGATATCGCAGCATCATACGCCCGAGAAACTTGATGCGGCGTTGGCTCAGTTGTTGCGTATTGATGCAGCAGGCCGCTGATCCAAGAAAAACTTACAGAGGCGCCTTTTACCAGGAATCCTTCGCGCCGCCTCCGCCAGAATCGCCTCCGCCGGATTTGTAGGAGTTTTTCTTCTTATCGCTGCCGGACGCGTTGGCGTTATTGCGCGAAGCGGCCGACAGAATATTGATCAGCAGGCTCAGGATGACATCCCAAGGAATGCTGATCAGAAAACGGTCAAAGATTGAAAGCGGCAGGCCCTGAGCTTCGCGACGTTGAGCGCGGACGGTAAAGCCCGAGCCAAGGGCAAACAGCACCATTCCTCCGACACCGAGTGCGAGATCAAATCCGTTGATGTTGAAGTCCGCATCGGATGCGGTCTGCTCCTCGTGAACCTGCGTCTCGCTTTTGCGCAAAATGTCGGCGATGGAATCCAGCATCCCGTTTAGTGCGGCGGCATAGTGACCCGCTTTCAGGTCTGGCTGGGCGGTATGCAGGATATTGAATGTCTGAAGGTCCGTCAGATCGCCTTCAAATCCATACCCGACTTCGATGCGGGCCTGATTGTCCGGAATATCCAGAACGATCAGGAGACCGTTGTCCTGACCTTTTTGACCAATGCCGGAGGCATGGAACGTCTCATTCGCATACTGATCGATATCGTCCACATGGCCAGGAAGAACGATCAGAATGTGTGGGTGACTTGGGAGTGTTTGCCGAAGATCCGTCAGTTTCTGGACGAGTTGATCCTGTTCCTGCTCGGACAGGCTCTGATGCGGATCTGTGACGAGTTCGGTCAAGGGTGTGGTCGCGCCTGCCGCACCCGTCAGGGGCAGGCACAGCAGGGCAGTCACGGCAAGGACCAGATGCAGGGTGCGCGTTAGAAGCAGGCGGGAAACAGTCGGCACGTTCATCCGGTCCTTCAGTCAGATCAATGCTTGGAGAAGTCTACGACTGGCGGCGTCTGTGCGGCTGGGGAAGCCTCGTAGTAGACGCGCTGATGGTAGCCCATGATCCCGGCGGCAAGGTTGCCCGGGAAGTGCATGACTGTCTGGTTATAAGCCAAAATGGCCTGCTGCAGACGCTGGCGTGCCACGGTGATGCGGTTCTGTGTGCCTTCAAGCTGAACCATCAGGCTCGTGAAGTTCTGATTGGCCTGTAGCTGCGGGGACTGCTCAGCCACGACGTTGATGGCTTTGATTTCCTGTGCGTTACGGGTCTGTGCGTCCAGGATCTTCTTCTGAAGGTCTTCATCACTGACCGAGCGGGGGTCAATGCGGTTCAGGGGCGTTTCACCCGAACGTGCCGCAGCGTAATCCGTTAGAGTGTCATGCTCGTGGGTGGCATAGCCTTTGACTGTGTTGACCAGATTGGGAATCAGGTCGGTCTGGCGCTGCACTTCGTTCTGAAGCTGACCCATCTGTTCCTTGACGTTCTGGTCCGCTCCCATGAAACGGTTATAGCTTGATCCCAGCAGGGCAATAATGCCGATTACCAGAATGGCAGGAATGAGAAGTTTTCTCATCAGGGGTCCTCTTAAATCAAAAAACGGATCATCACTCCGATCGCAGAAAAAATCGTCAGTCGTGAGTGTCTGTTCTTCGCCTTTATACAACAGGATGGACTGAAGGAAAAAACGTTTCTTTTTAGTCCATGTTTGTGGGCCAAGTATTCCGGTTTCCCGTTATGTTATATCGGTAGAGCGACCATGTTTTATTTGCCCGCTGGAGTGTCGAGAAACTGGAGAGTGTCGGGTGTTCTGAACACGATGCTTCATGCATCTGGCATGACGCGCAATCATGCGGCATTAAGGCGGCATGAAACTGCGCTTTGCCCCATCGCCAACCGGCTATCTCCATGTTGGTAACGCCCGTCAGGCCGTCGCCAACTTCCTGTTCGCCCGCCGCCATGGCGGCAAGTTCCTCCTGCGTATCGACGATACGGACGTCGCGCGCAGCAAGTCTGAATATGAGGACGCGATCCGCAAGGATCTGGCGTGGCTCGGTCTGGACTGGGACGAAGAGGCCCGTCAGTCCTCGCGAATGGAGCGGTATGCTGCGGCGATCGACAAGCTGAAAGCCTCTGGTCGGCTGTATCCATGCTTTGAGACCGAATACGAACTGAACGCCAAGCGCGAGATGCGCATCCGGGCTGGCAAGGCCCCGATCTATGATCGCGCCATGCTGAAGCTGACGCCTGACCAGCGGGCTCGTGCCGAAGCCAATGGCAAGACGCCGCACTGGCGCTTCAAGCTGACGGATGGCAGCCGTAAGTGGCAGGATCTCGTCATGGACGATTGCTCCGTCAAGCTGACGGCAATCTCCGATCCGGTTCTGATCCGCGCTGATGGCACGATCCTCTACACGCTGGCGTCAGTTGTTGATGATCTGGAAATGGGCATCACGCATATCGTCCGCGGTGAAGATCATGTGACGAACACGGGTGTTCAGATTGATATTGCAGAAGCGCTGGGTGCAAAGCCGGATCGCTTTACGTTCGCGCATCTGCCGCTGCTGCTGGATTCTGACGGCGGGAAGTTGTCCAAGCGTTTTGATGCGCTGGGCCTGAAGTCGCTTCGTCAGGATGGGATCGAGCCGATGTCAATCGTGTCGTATCTGGCACGGGTCGGGACGTCCGATGATCCGGAAGTCATGACGATGGAAGAGGCGATTGTGGCCTACGAGATCTCCCATGTTTCCAAGTCTGCGGCGCGGTTCGATATGCGCCAGCTTCTGGCTCTGAACCGCAAGGCTCTGCATAACCTGCCGTTCTCGGTGGCGAAGGAACATCTTCCGGCCGAGGCGACGGAAGAATTCTGGAATGCGGTGCGTGGCAATGTCGATTTGACGGCAGAAATCCCGCATTGGTGGGATGTGACGCAGGGTACGATTGTTCCGCCCTCACAGCCGGAAGACCGTGAATTCCTGAAGCAGGCGCTTGAGACGTTGCCCGCCGAGCCATGGGGCGAAGACACCTGGAAGGACTGGACGACAGCTCTCAAGGAAAAGTCTGGCCGTAAGGGGAAGACCCTGTTCATGCCGCTCCGTCTGGCGCTGACGGGTGAGGATAACGGGCCGGAACTGCATGTGCTGCTGGGCCTGATGGGCCATGCGCGGACGGTGTCCCGCCTTCAGGACGCAATCGGCGCCTGAATTATGATTGGGAATGCCGGTAATCCGGGCATTCCCAATTTCGAGCGTCAGACTGGTTCAACGCTCCAGAAAGCTTCCCAGCTTTCGCCGGGCTGCAAATGCAGCAGGCCTGGTTTCTCCGAAAAATCGCCAGAGAAGCCAATGGGTGTGGCATAGCCATACCAAGGTTCGATGCACAGGAAACCCGCGCCTGGCTTGGTCCAGATCCCGAGATCTCTGAAGCCGTTCCAGCGGATACGCAGGCCGTTTCCGTCCGTGTCTGTAAAATCGACGGCCTTGCTGTGTACATCCAGCATGATGATGGCATCAGCTTCAAACAGGCTGTCTTCCAGCGGAAGAACGCGATCCTTAATCGGGGAGGGGGCACTATCTGGCAGTAGCCCGTCTGGGCTGATGCGCCGGATCTGATCGGTTTCAACCCTCTCAAATGTCAGGCGATAACCTGCGCGCTCCGCTTCTGGCTTGAGAGGCCACATAAATGCGGGATGTGCGCCCAGAGAGGCATGAAGCGGGACATCTTCGGACGGGTTGATTAGAACATAACCGACATGCAGGCCGGTTTCTTCCATCCGGTAGATGAGATGCAGGCGGAAGGCAGCGGGAAAGAGTGCGCGGGTCTCGGGTGTGTCTTCCAGTTCCAGAACGCAGCCGATTTCTGTCCGCTCAACCCAGTGGAAGAGCATGTCACGTGCGAAGCCATGTTGATTCAGCGTGACTGGTTTTCCGTTGAGTGTCATGTTTTCCGGCGGTTTCCCGATGATGGGAAACAGAATGGGCGAGTGACGCTTCCAGGCGGGGCCAGCGGTCCAGAGAAGGTCCTGTCCTGAAGCCGTCCGTAAAGAGGTCAGCTCTGCGCCATGGGCGGAAACCGTTGCCGTCAGGCCATTTTTTCCGAAGCTGTGCTGGGTATCAGACATGGTGGGGGTGCCTTTCATGCGCTGTGGACGGATCAATCGGCTCGTGGTCCCCATGTTCAGTTGTATGGAACTGGGTGAAGTCGACCTCGACCCTGCCATCCGGGCGGTGATGGATCATGTCCGAGAAACGGTATCCGTGTTTCACATGGCCGATCTCGTAGGCATGTCGTGCGAAGAGTGTCTGGGAAGAGATTTCGTCTGTCCCATCCATCGTGATGATGATTTCCGCATTCTGGTCAATCAAGGTGTCTGCTGATAGGCCATAAAGCGGGCTGGTCTCATCAATCATGTGTGTGGCGTTCAGGCTGATCCGAAAAATCGGCATATGTGACTGGATCAGAGCCAATCGGTCAAAGCGGCGGACAAGCCGACTATGATCGTCTGGCATCAGGCGCGTCAGGGTCATCTCGATGTTGGCCGACAGAATCAGCGTGCGCCGGCGGTTGGCGATGCGGATGGTTAATGTCGGGATCAGGTCATCATAGGACACGACGGCGACATGGCTGAACAGAATGCGGGCCCTGGGGCGGGAGAAGCGTGCGAAGACAAGTCCGGTTGCCAGCGCATTGAGCATCATCCCTGCGAGAACTTCAAAGGAAACAATGGTGTTGGTTAAGCGTCCTACGGGAGCCATCGTCCCGTATCCGACTGTTGAGATTGTCTGGACGCTGAAGAACACGTCATCGAGAAAATCCCCGTGCGGAACACCACTGACGCTGCCGGGAATTACATAATAGAGCGCTGCAAAGGCGACGTTGATCACCAGATATAAA
Source organism: Gluconobacter sp. P5H9_a (assembly GCF_018812085.1). NCBI lineage: Bacteria > Pseudomonadati > Pseudomonadota > Alphaproteobacteria > Acetobacterales > Acetobacteraceae > Gluconobacter > Gluconobacter sp. P5H9_a. The sequence continues at coordinate 105,731 of NZ_JACRVW010000005.1, read as the reverse complement.
AGGAGGGACGCCCAGAAGAATGTCCCCCATGTCATGGTCATCAGGTGATGGTAGAGGTCTCCGAAGGAGCCATCTTTCAGACCGGTACGGATAATGTCGCCCCGGCCGTTTTCTTCCAGGACGTGAGCGCGGATGCGGTTGGCCGTTTCCGCCACCAGCGCCTCAGGCCGTGGATGCATCCGGTGCCTGTGTCGCCAGTGGATCATGGTCTTACCGTCTTGCCTTTCTGGCGCTGACCAGTTCGCTGACCACGCCATGGAGCGTGCGAAGTTCCTGTTCGGTGACTTCGCCTCGTGTGAAGAAATGCCGCAGATTGCGGATCATGCCCGGTTTCTTCTGCTCGTTGCGCAGGAAGCCACAGTCATCAAGTTCCCGCAGCAGATGGGACATGAAGTTTTCCAGCTCGCCCTTGGTGGCCACATGCGTCTCATTGGTCATGAGGTCACGCGGGGGCGTCATGTCTTCGGTCAGATACCACTCATAGGCCATGACGAGCACGGCCTGTGCGAGGTTGAGAGACATGAACTTCGGATTGAGCGGGTAACGCACCAGCGTATCGGCGCGGGCCATGTCTTCGACGTCGAGGCCAGCGCGCTCCGGCCCGAACAGGATGCCGGTGCGCAGGCCGCGCGTAGAGGCCACACGGAGTTCTGCTGCCGCTCCGCGGGCTGTCATGACCGGCTTCACGACATGGCGGGGGCGGGGACACGTGGCGAAAACGCGGTGCAAATCAGCCACGGCCTCATCCACCGTTTCGAAAACCTGTGCGTTGTCGAGGATGCGATGGGCGCCGGAAGATGCGGGCCATGCGCGTTCCTGTGGCCAGCCGTCCCGCGGAGCCACAATGCGCAAATGGAACAGCCCGCCATTCGCCATGGCCCGAGCTGTTGTACCGATATTTTCGGCGAGCTGTGGTCGCACAAGAATGACAACGGGATCAAATTCGCCGATCGGTTCCAGATCGGCACCACCATCACGTCCGGTCATGGATTTATGCCTTCCGCCATGTGGTGCCGCCGGGGCCGTCTTCCAGCGTGATTCCCTCTGCGGCAAGCTGGTTCCGGATTTCATCCGCGCGGGCGAAGTTACGGGCTTTACGGGCTGCCAGACGTTCTTCGATCAGCGCTTCGATGGCGGACGCATCAACGCCTGAGCGGAACCATTCAGCCGGGGAAACCTGGAACAGACCAAGCTGCTTGCCAGCGGCCAGAAGACCAGAGGCAGCTTGCTGATCGCCCTGCATGGCGGCGTCTGCCAGCGGGTGAAGGGCAGCGATGGCGAGTGGTGTGTTCAGGTCGTCGCACAGCGCGTCCAGCACGGTTGCTGGAACGTCTGCGCCCTGCTGGGCATCACCGCGCTCAAGGGCGCGATAGAGACGATCCAGAACGCGACGTGCTTCTTCCAGCTTTTCCCAGGTGAAATCCAGCGTCGAACGATAATGGGCGCCTAGATAGAGCAGGCGCAGTGGTTCAGCCGGGGATTTTTCCAGAACTTCACGGATGGTGAAGAAATTGCCCAAAGACTTGGACATTTTCTCCCCATTGGAGAGCAGCATGCCGTTATGGAGCCAGTGCGTAGCGAACTTGCTGCCCGGATAGCAGCACAGAGACTGTGCACGTTCGTTTTCATGGTGTGGGAAAAGCAGATCGTCGCCGCCACCATGAATATCGAAGCTCTCACCCAGATACCGGTGTGACATGGCGGAGCATTCGATGTGCCAGCCGGGGCGACCACGGCCATAGGGGCTGTCCCAGCCGGGCTGATCCGGGGTGGACGGTTTCCAGAGCACGAAATCGCCAGGGTCACGTTTGTAGGGCGCCACTTCGACGCGGGCGCCAGCGATCATGTCATCCAGCGAGCGGCCGGAAAGTTCGCCATAAGACGGGAAGTTCCGGACAGCGAACAGAACGTGCCCTTCGGCTTCATATGCATGCCCGTTTTCGACCAAGCGCCCGATCATTGCCAGCATCTCACCAATATGGTGGGTCGCGCGGGGTTCGATATCCGGCGGCAGAATCCCGAGTGACGCCAAATCTTCATGAAAGGCTTCAGTCGTACGGGCGGTCAGGGCGGAGATGTCCTCACCGTTCTCCTTCGCGCGTGCTGTGATCTTGTCGTCCACGTCCGTAACGTTTCGGACGTAAGTGACGCGTGGATACAGCACACGGAGCAGTCGGATCAGGATATCGGCGCCCATCATGGCGCGCAGATTGCCCAGATGCGCCCGGTCATAGACTGTGGGTCCACAGAAATAGACCCGCACATTCTGCGGATCGAGTGGTGTGAACAGTCGCTTTTCGCGCGCGTGGGTGTCGTGCAGACGGAGCACGTGAGGAACGGGATCGGCCATAGATGGGATCAATGCGCCAGCCACCGTTTTGGTGCAACAGGCTTTGTTACTCTTGTCTGCATGATCTTCACTGCGATAGTGAGGCTTATGTGTAGAACCTTCAAAGATCCGACTTCCTCACGCGGGCATGCTCTTGCCCTGCTGCGCGTGGCTCTTCCGCTTGCACTTTCCCAGCTTTCCGAAATGTCCATGGGCGTGACGGACACCATCCTTCTGGGTGGTCTGGGGGTTGCTGAAGTGGCCGTCGGTGGTCTGGCCAATACTTTTTTCTTCACCACCATGGTGACCTGCCAGACCATTCTGGGTGGAGCGGGCGTTCTTCTCTCTCATGGTCGTGGGGCGGAAGATCACGGCCGGGATTCTCATGACGGTCGCAGCGTCATGAGCGCTGCGTTCGTTCTGGCGCTCCTGATCTTCATCCCCTGTGCGTTGCTCTTATGGTTCGTGCAGCCATTGTTTGCGTGGCTGGCGGAACCCGGGGATGTGGTAACCCAGGGAAGCCACTTCATTCATATCCTTCTGTTATCCCTGCTGCCGGATCTGGCCGTGATTGGTGTGCTGCGTGTGGCGCTCCCATCGCTCGGGGCGGAAACGCTTCTGCTGTGGATCATGCCTGCCATGGCGCTCTGCAATGGCATCACCAATGCAGCGCTCATTCATGGGTGGTTTGGGTTGCCTGCGATGGGGATGTATGGCTCGGCCACGGCTACGACCCTGACGGGCTGGGCGATCAGTTTTGCGCTGACGGGGCTGTGTCTGATGCATCCTCGGGTGCGGGCCGTTATGAAGCCAGCCCCTGTGCGCTGGCCTATCATGAAGGAACTATTGAAGCTCGGTTTGCCCATGATGATGGGAGCTGCTGCTGAAATTCTCATGTTTCAGATCACGAGCCTGCGGGCCGGGCAGCTTGGAACACAAAGCCTTGCAGCCCATCAGGTTGCAGTGAATGTGAGTGCACTGCTGTTCATGGTGTGTCTGGCCATTGGTCAGTCCACCAATGTGCGGGTGGCATACTGGCGGGGTTCAGGGCGAATGGATCAAAGCCGCCGGGCTGCGTGGACCGGTATCTGGGTGGTGCTCATCTGGTCTGTTCTGTCTTCAGTCTTGTTGCTGATCTGGCCAGAAAAAATCGTCAGCCTGTACTTCACGGGGCATGCACCTGATCCGTCTACGGCTGCATTGGTGATCACGCTCATGAAGATTGCCGGGATCTACCAGATTGTGGACGGACTTCAGGTTGTGTTCAGCGGCGCCCTGCGTGGGTGCGGTGATGCCGTCTGGCCGATGGTAATTGCTGTCACGAATTATGGCCTGATCGGCCTTGTCTTTGGCGGGTGGTTGGCCTTCCAGCAGCATTGGGGTGCGGAAGGCCTTTGGGTTGGTATGGCGGCAGCGCTCACGGTGAGCTCTGTTGCTTTGGGAGTTCGGCTTTTCAGCGTGATGCGGAAAGCCGAGCCTGTGCCATCGTAATCAGATAGGCCCCGAACCCAGCTGCGGAGAGGAGCGCGGCGCCCCAGCCGATCGATCCCAGACCGTGCCCTGAACTGACCAGATAGGCCCCGAGCCATGTGCCCGCAGCGTTGGCAATGTTGAAGGCCGAATTGTTCAGCGACGCCGCAAGGGTCTGTGCATCGCCCGCGACTTCCATCAGATGCGTCTGAATGGCGGGAGAAATGCCGATCAGTGTTGCCGGGATCAGGAACGTGATCAGCAGCATGGCGACAGCAGACGGCAAGAGCAGCCAGAACCCGATCATGAACACGCAGCTGGCTGCGAGGGAGAACAAGATCGTTCGGTTGATATTCCGGTCCGCCATGGCGCCACCGAATGAATTGCCAGCAACCATGCCGAGCCCCCAGACGATCTGATAAAGCGCAACGGCCCAGTCCGGGAGATGCGTTACGTCTGACAGAGCAGTAGTAAGGAACGTGTACACTGCAAAGAGGCCACCAAAGCCAATGGCGCTTGTCAGAAGCGTCAGGAGCACCTGAGGCCGCTTGAAAGCTCCGAGTTCAGCGAGTGCATTTGCGTCTGGATGGGGCTTGTCGCGTGGGGCGAAGTACCAAAGTGCCAGGAAGCAGAGCAGTCCAAGCGCAGAGATTGCACCATAAGCGACGCGCCAGCCCAGATGATTGGCGGCGTAGGTGGACAGGGGCGACCCTACGACCGTGGAGATCATGATGCCCGACAGAACGCGTCCGACTGCGCGGCCACGTCTTGCACGCTCAACCATGGAGGCGCCAACGAGTGCGGAAACACCGAAAAAGGCGCCGTGAGGGAGCCCGGTGATGAAGCGCATGACTTCAATGTCGAGCAGGTTCGGCATCAGGATCGTGCCGATATTCCCCACAAGGAACAGCACAAGCATGGCCAGCAGGAGTGTGCGACGGGGGAGTTTTGCACCAGCAACCGCAATGAGGGGTGCTCCGACCACGACGCCCAGCGCATAGGCTGAAATGACGGAACTGGCGCGGGAAATGGAAATACCAAGAGAATGGGAGAATTCGGGCAGAAGGCCCATCATGGCGAATTCGCCAGTCCCAATCGTAAATGTCGCCAGCATGAGAGCAAACATGGCTGGCTCGACACCGTGGGGTGGGCGCACCCGCTCGACATCGACTGGTTCGATTAATTCCATAAGGAAAAGGTCCGGAATAGGGGGAAACCCACCTACCATCCGGACCCTGAAAAGCTAGCCGGACACATTCACATGGAAGCGTCCGGGCCGGTCAGCTCAATTCTCCGTTGGCAGGCGAATTGTCTGGCCCGGATAAATGTCATCCTTGCTCGTGACAAGCGGTTGATTTGCATCAAGCAGCTCATCGCCAGAAATATCTTCCGGTAGCTTCTCAGCCACTTCATCAAGGTTCTGACTTGTCTTGATTTCGAGGAACTTCGGATCAGGCGTACCGGGGGGCACCTGGATTTCCGCTTCGACAGCAGCCACGCCTGCGACGTTGCCCGCCGTGAGGATCATCTGGTCACGGGCTTTGGCGGAATCGGCCTTGCCACGCAGATAGATCGTGCGGTCATCAATCACGAGATGCGACATGTGCATCTGTGCGAGGCCGAATCTCTTGAAGGCGCGCTTGATGGCGCTCTCGCCTGGCTTGGGCGGGGGCGGTGAATCCAGAGACTGGATCAGCCCTTCGAGGGAACCCTCGGCAATGCGGCCAGCCTTGGGATTGAAGCGATAGATTTTCATGGGCAAACTCAAAAAGACATGGCTCCCGGATTCAGGGGGAGTACCAGACCGTTAGCGCAAATCCCCAGGGAAGGGTTGCGCGCTTTATAGGCCTCCGATGTGAGAAAATAACAAGGGTCAGAATCGTCCTTTCATTGACATGACAGAGTGAGACCTGTTAGGCGCGGGTCCACTGCCGGAAACGTGGACGTACCGGCCGGACCAATAAAGCGGGTTTCTGTACCCCGCGGGCTCCGGTTTTTGGGTGCGCGCCCGTCTTTCCCAATTCGGGGAGAGGCCTACCGGTGCAACAAAACGGCTCGCCATGCAGCATGGGGCGAGCCTGATGTATGAACAGGGGTTAACCCATGTCAAAGCGTCTTGAGAGCAAGTACAAGATTAATCGCCGTCTCGGCGTAAACCTTTGGGGCCGTGCAAAGTCCCCTGTGAACCGTCGTGAATACGGTCCGGGTCAGCATGGTCAGCGTCGTAAGCAGAAGCCTTCTGACTTCTCCATCCAGCTGATGGCCAAGCAGAAGCTCAAGGGCTACTACGGCAACATCAGCGAGAAGCAGTTCCGCAAGTACTATGACGAAGCCGTCCGTCGTAAGGGTGACACCTCCGAGAACCTGATCGGTCTGCTGGAGCGTCGTCTGGACGCCGTTGTATACCGTCTGAAGTTCGCGATCACGCCGTTCGCAGCACGTCAGTTCATCAGCCATGGCCACGTTACGGTCAACGGCAAGAAGGTGAACATTCCGTCCTACCTCGTGAAGGAAGGCGACGTCATCGAAGTGCGCGAGAAGTCCAAGCACCTCGCCATCGTTCTCGACTCCGTTCAGACGGGCGAGCGCGACACGCCGGAATACGTTGAAGTCGATCATCGCCAGATGAAGGGTACGTTCCTGCGTACGCCGGTTCTCTCTGACGTGCCGTATCCGGTGCAGATGGAACCGAACCTGGTCGTCGAGTTCTACTCCCGCTAATTCCGATCCCGGGTCTTCGGGCCCGGATCAGCAAGCGACCGGAAAACGCCGGGCGGGTCATCCCGTCCGGCGTTTCTCATTTTAAAGCCCCCGGCTTCCAGTCTCTCCCGGAGTCTCCATGTCCGAAGCTCTCAGCGCCGAAATCAACCGCGAGATCGCCCGTCGGCGGACTTTCGCCATCATCTCCCATCCGGATGCCGGTAAGACGACCCTGACCGAGCGTATTCTTCGGGCTGGTGGTGCCATTCAGCTTGCCGGAAACGTGCGCGCCAAAGGTGAGCGCCGCCGTACCAAGTCTGACTGGATGGGCATTGAACGGGACCGTGGCATTTCCGTCGTGACGTCGGTCATGACGTTTGAATACGGTGACTGCGTTTTCAACCTGCTTGATACGCCGGGCCATGAAGACTTCTCTGAAGACACCTATCGTACCCTGACGGCTGTGGACTGTGCGGTCATGGTGATCGATGCCGCGAAGGGCATTGAAGACCGGACACGCAAGCTGTTCGAGATCTGCCGCCTTCGCGATATTCCGATCATCACGTTCATCAATAAGATGGACCGTGAAGCACAGGATTGCTTTGCCCTTCTGGACGAAATTTCCAACTCCCTTGCTTTGGACGTCTCACCTGCCACGTGGCCGATTGGCCGTGCCGCGACGTTTATCGGCACCTTTGATATTCGCACGCGTGAAGTTCACACCAAGGACCCGGTGGACGAAGCCGATCCGCGGATGGTGCAGCTTCGGGAAGACCTTGAGTTGGTGGAAGCCGCTCTGCCTGAATTCGACCGTGAGTCTTTTGATGCCGGGCACTTGTCTCCGGTGTTCTTTGGCTCGGCTATGAAAGAAATCGGTGTGACCGATCTTCTGGATGCACTTGTTGCTTACGGTCCGGCTCCGCGTGCCCAGCCGACGGAAACCCGTGAAGTTCAGGCCAGCGAACAACAGGTAACGGCGCTGATTTTCAAAATTCAGGCCAACATGGATCCGAACCATCGCGATCGTATGGCTTTCGCTCGTGTGTGTTCGGGACGTCTGACGCGCGGGATGCGCTTGAAGCATGTGCGGACTGGCAAACAGTTTGCCCTTCATACGCCGCAGTTCTTCTTTGCGCGTGATCGCCAGTTGGCTGAAGAAGCCTTTGGCGGAGACGTGGTTGGGATTCCGAACCATGGTACATTGCGTATTGGCGATACGCTGAGCGAGAGCGAAGAACTGCGTTTCACGGGGGTACCACACTTCGCGCCTGAAATTCTGCGTCGTGTTCGTCTTGATGATGCCATGAAAGCCAAGAAGCTGCGTCAGGCTCTGGTGGAACTGGCTGAGGAAGGCGTCGTACAGCTTTTCCGTCCGCAGGATGGTCTGCCGCCGATCGTCGGTGTTGTGGGCACGCTACAGCTGGATGTGCTTCAGTCTCGGCTGAAAGGTGAGTACAGCGTGTCCATCGGGTTTGAGAGCACACCGTTCACATTGGCGCGCTGGATCACGGGTAGCCGTGAAAAAATCGAGGCGTTCATGATGGTGAATCGCTCATCCATGGCGGACGATCTGGATGGGGACCCGGTTTTTCTCGCCAGTTCCTCTTTCATGATGCGTCGTACCATCGAAATGAACCCCGATCTGGCATTTCATGACATCAAACAGATCGGTCTGGCGCCGGTCTGATTTTCAAACCTCGCTCCTGCACAGGGAGCGAGGTTTTTTTATCGTGATTGTCGCACGTGGTTTCTGTGCCTACTCTCCTTGCTTAAGCAAAATGAAAAGAGTGAGGTATGCGGCCATGTTGCATGAAAATCTGTCGGATTGTTCGGGAAAATTCTCTTTTCGACAGGTTGATGTTTTTTCGTCTCGCCCCCTCAAAGGTAATCCGTTGGCTGTTGTTCTGGAGGCCGATGGCTTTCCGGAACAGAAGATGGGAGCTTTTGCCAACTGGATGAATCTGAGCGAAACGAGCTTTCTGCTTCGGCCCATAAATCCGCAGGCTGACTATCGTGTCCGGATATTTACGCCATCTGGCGAATTGCCATTTGCAGGGCATCCAACGTTGGGGAGCTGTCATGCCTGGCTGACTTCCACCGCCCCGTCAGAAGGGCGAGATATTGTTCAGGAGTGCGGTGCGGGGCTGGTCAGGATTCGGCGAGAGAGCGGTAGACTTGCTTTCGCGGGGCCGCCCCTTATTCGAACGGGTGCCGTTGAAGAGGATGTACTGGCGCGCATCAAGTTGGGTCTTGGAGTGTCGGATGCCGATGTTGTTGCCGCGCAGTGGGTGGATAACGGCCCCGGATGGCTTGCTCTTCTTCTGAAAAGCCACACGACAGCACTGGCGCTGAAACCGGATTTTGCAATGATTGCGGGTATTCGTGTGGGTATCGTTGCGCCTGTACAGGCCGGAGATACCGACTTCGAAGTTCGAGCGTTTTCTGCCGCCGGCTTTGAAGACCCGGTCACGGGAAGCCTGAATGCTGGTATCGCGCAGTGGCTTATCAAGAGTGGAATTGCGCCGTCTTCTTATACGGCGCGGCAGGGAACGGTTTTAGGGCGGGAGGGGACGGTGTACGTCACCCAGGATGGCAATGATATCTGGATTGGCGGGCATGTTGTGACCTGCATCGAAGGTCAGTTGTCTCTGGAGGAATGACCCTTATGTAAATTTCAGAAGGGCCAGAAGACCCTCGGGCGCTGTTACGCTTGGTGCTTCACAGATGAGGCGCCGACCGGCCTGAAGAGCTTTACGACGCGCCTCCGTACGGCTTTCTGGCGTGGAGCAAAGCGTATAATCCGCGACTTGAGCGAACCCGATAGTCCGGCGGATCATTTCGAGACCACAGAAACCGGCTGTGTCTCGTAAAATGTTCGTCAGGAAATCTTCAAGCATCTCTTCGCGCTGAGTATCGTCTGATAACGCCCAGACGTCTCCACCGCCCGTTTTCAGCAAAGCGCGGAGTTCATTTTTAAAGCTGCTCCAGAACGCGATGATCTCGGTTCTAATGAAATCCTGCTTGTGTGGCGCGGCGCAGGCGTGAAGGGCCAGATTGCCCAGATAAAGCCCGCAATCGAAGCCGACTGGGCCCATCGTGGCGAACTCGCCGTCAATCACGCGGACATCATCGCGATGTAACATGATGGAGCCTGTGTGGAGGTCTCCATGCAACAGGGCTTGTCTTGCCGTCAGAAAGCGATCCTGAAGTGTGCCGGCTGCACGGTGAAGAAGCTTATCAGCCTGCAGGGCTTGCACATCTGGCAGAAGGGCTGCTTCGGGCTCCGGGTTGCGGGAGCAAGGGCGGAATGGGTCGGTGAGGATCAGATCGACAGTGATGCGGGTGAGGGCCGTGTTGCCCGAAAACTCCTCCAGGAGTTTTGAGCCGACTTCAAAGGGGCGACTGATCCAACTCGTTGCATGTACGCCCCGGGCGACATACTGGCCGATGCTGGCCGAAAAACCGGGTTGCGCGTCATCGCGGATCAGGGCAGAGCGCAGGACCTCATGTGGCGTCAGGCATTCCATGACGAGCAGGAACATCTCATCATCGTAGAAATACAGCTCTGGCGCGGCCGGGCGAACTGCGTCTGCCGTCGCACGCATATAACGGGCTTCATACAGCGCACGTTCCAGAGGCATAGGCCATTCTGGTGCCACGCGAACATGAGGCAGAGCCTGCTTGCAGCAAAGCTGCCCATCCGGACCGGCCACAATAAAAACCGTGTTCAGATTACCGTCGCTGACTTCGCGGATCGTCCAGTCTGCCGGGTTTCCACCAAGGCGGGATGCAAGATCGGCATGTTCTGTCAGCCAGTGTCGAAGGCTGGAAGTATCGAGAGTGAAATACGGCATCAGGACAGTTCCAGCAGAGCGGCCAGGGTTGGGACCATTGGGCCTTCAGGTGTGTGGTCTGGGCGGATCAGGTGCAGTGCGCCGTATTCGGCGTTGCCCTGCTCGCGGCATCGCTTCTGAAGGTCCTCAAAAGTCAGGGAGACGTCAATCCGCATCCCGATATCCACGATATGCGATGAGGGATGCTCGCAGGCCAAAAGGGATGGCCCTACCCTGCATTCCGCTGGGACGAGCCCAAGTTCTTCTTCACATTCCGCCAGAAGCTGCGCGGCGAGATCTATGGTGCTCTCCTGCGCTCGGCTTTCAACATTTCCTGCTGGAGCGCCCTGCCAGTATCTGGGAAGGTAGATCGAGGTCTCAGCGCGTCTACCAATGACAATGCCGTCTGGCGTAAACATCAATCCCACAACGGCCAGTGGGCGCAGGATGTGCGCTCCATAAACGTCTGGCTCTTTCATCTGCGCAAGAACGCGGCGGTATTCGGACCAGTGGCCGTGAATTCGGGCTGGGGTGATTTCATCGGCACAGAAGACGCGGCCATTGTAGAGGCTGGGATACGCCGAAAGTGCCTTGGTCCAGATGCGCGAGACGGTCTCTTCCTGCTCAGTCGTCAGGGTGGGGAGTGGGCGGTCAGCCAACACCCGTACATCTGGCTGAAGTGGTGTGATGGGCCAGGATAGGGACTGCGACATGTTGGAACCTTGAACGATGGGAGGGAAGCACATGCCTTCATGGGGCATAATTCCGTTCTGGAAAACACTTTCCCCGATGTCGCCTCGGTCAAGGCAGATGCAGGCGCACCGAAACGGGGCAGTGGTCAGACAATCCTTCCGGCGCACTATCGTTTTGATAGGTCATAACCCGTAGACTCTCCGGGACGAGCCAACTGCGGGCTTCGTTACCAAGGAGGATGTGGTCGATGAAGTACTCTGCATTCCAGCAGGGACTGGCTTTGCCTGCTGTGGTGAGAAGAACGGGCGCATCATGCTCGATCTGCTGCATGAGTGGGTCGTGCATGGTCAGGCGGCGGTTGAAGTCACCGAGAACAGCATAGGGTTCTCCTTCGTCCTGACGCTCTGCAATCCAGTCTTCCAGGACTTGGAACTGTTGATACAGGGTTGGGCAGGAATGTTTGCGCTGAGTGAGAGGCTGATCCCAGCAGCCGGTTTTTAGATGCACAACCAGAATACGGAGATGGCTTTTCCCGTCTAATACCGTGACATCAAGTCCGGTTCTCAGATGGTGGGGCGCATCGGGAGCGGTAACATCCAGGGCTGAGAGTTCTTCATTCACCGTCACGTTCAGCGGGCGTCTGACGGCTAGGCCGACACGCTGGATAACGGGCGCGTTGGACAGAATGATCTGGTAAGTTTTGGGATCGAAGACCTGCGCGGCAGGTTCGGGGCCGTCCACTTCCTGAAAGGCAATGAGATCTGCGTTCAGGTGGGTCGCGTATTGGTGCAGCCGAATGAAGTCGTTGGGTTTACGACCGTGAACATCGTCGGGGAGTACTGGATCTCCCGTCTGGCGAAGGGAGAGCCAGTCCAGATTCCAGGTTGAGAGCTTGATGTCTCTGGCCTGGGCTGGAAAAGCCTCGCCGCATAGAAAGCATGCGGCGAGGGTCAGTGTGGAAAGAAACCTCAGACGGCTTCTTTCTGTGTGGCGCCCATTTCCGAAAGAACGCTTTCGATGGAGCGGGTCGTACGGGTTTTCTCATCCAGAATGAGAATTTCACCCTTCGGAATGTCGTAGAACCAGCCCTGCAGGGTCAGTGTGCCCTGAGAGAGGGCGCGAACGACCGCGGGGTGTGTTCTCAGGTGAGCAAGCTGAAGCAGGACGTTGTATTCTGCCAGCTGGCGAATGTCCGCCGGGCCGGCATCGTCTGCCTTCAGATCACCCATGGCCGCGCGTGCTGCTTCTGCGTTGCGCAGCCAGCTGCGAACGGTTGGAAGAGCGTCCAGCTTCGGCGCGTTCAGATCCAGCAGGGCGTTCATGGCGCCGCAGTTGGAGTGGCCGCAGATGACGACGTTCTTCACCTTGAGTGCCGCAACGGCATACTCGATGGCAGAAGAAACGCCACCCAGCATTTCACCGTAAGCCGGCACGATGTTGCCAACATTCCGGACAATGAACAGTTCACCCGGTTCAGTCTGGGTGATGAGGCTCGGGCTGATCCGACTGTCGGCGCAGGTGATGAACAGCGTGGAAGGAGACTGGCTGGAGGCCAGGCTCTCAAAAAGCTCCGCACTGTCAGGATAGACGTCCGTCTCAAATGTACGGACACCGCTCAGCAGTTTTGCCAGAGTATCACGACCACAGGCCATGGTGTTCTCCTTTTTATAAACTAGTGAGCAGTTAGGAGGCTTTGTCAGGGCAGGTAAAGCAGTAAAACGGTAGTCTCATGATTTGTTACTGCCCTGACATCTGTTGTCGTTACGGTTTATGACGCAGCAAGGTGCTCGCGCAGCTTTGCAAAGACTTCATCTGCATTTGCATTGGGGCCACCGGCCTGCGCCATATCTGGCCGTCCGCCGCCACCTTTTCCTCCCATGACTTCAGATGCCGCACGGACAAGCGTGACAGCATTCAGTCGGTCTTTGAGATCTGGCGTGACGGAAACCACGATGCTGCCCCGGCCATCCGCTTCCGAAATAAGAGCAACAACGCCAGATTCGATCTGCTTGGAGATGCTGTCCGCCAGGCTTTTGAGTTCCTTGGGGCTGACGTCCCCCAGATTGCGGGCTGAAAGTGTGATGCCGTTGATGGTTTCGGTTGCAGCCGTACCTTCGCCTGTGGCCAGTTTCCGCTGTAATTCTGAAATCTGGCTGTTGAGCGATTTACGCTCTTCCAGCAGAGCCGAGACCCGTGTGACGGCCTCAGAAACAGGAACCTTCAGAAGATCGGCGATCTGCTTCAGGCGGCTTTCAGTTTCAAGTGCCAGATTTTCTGCGGCAATTCCGCAGACGGCTTCAATACGACGAACGCCTGCAGACACACCGCTTTCTGACACGATCCGGAACGGGCCGATTTCTCCCACGCGACCAACATGCGTGCCACCACAAAGTTCGATGGAGTAGGCAGGACGGCCTTCCTCTCCGACGCCCATGGAAACAACGCGCACTTCGTCGCCGTATTTTTCACCGAAGAGCGCCATTGCGCCCTCGGCAACAGCCTGTTCCTGCGTCATGAGGCGCGTTTCGACGGGCGCATTTTCACGGATACGGGCGTTTACTTCGGCCTCAACAGCCTGAAGTTCTGCGTCCGTCAGCGGGCGAGGCTGGCTGATGTCGAAGCGTAGGCGTTCAGGGGCGTTCAGGCTGCCCTTTTGAGTAACGTGCGTGCCGATCTGGCGACGCAGGGCCTCATGCAGAAGATGCGTTGCTGAGTGATGGCCACGGACGGCCGTACGGCGACCATGGTCGATCTCTGCATGAACGGCCATGCCAGGCTTCAGTGTGCCTTCGACAACCTTGCCGTAGTGGACGATCAGATCGCCGTTGCGCTTCTGGGTGTCCGTGATTTGCACCCGCAGACCGTTCGCTGTGAGTGTGCCGTGATCGCCAACCTGACCGCCGCTTTCGCCATAGAACGGTGTCTGGTTCAGCAGGATGGCAATAATGTCATCGCCAGCGGGCGCTTCGGCGAGTTCGTCGTTTCCACGGAAAATGCCCTGCACTTCAGCATCGGCTTTTTCCGATACATAACCCAGGAATTCGCTGGGGCCATGCTTGTCGCGTGCGTCAAACCAGACGGTTTCGGCCGCCGTATCGCCGGAGCCGACCCACGCAGCGCGAGCACGCTTGCGCTGCTCGGCCATGGCTGTTTCGAAGCCGGATTCATCGACAGTGCGACCCTGCTCTCGCAGGGCGTCCTGCGTCAGATCGAGCGGGAAGCCAAAAGTGTCATACAGCTTGAAGGCAACATCGCCCGGAAGAGCCTGGTTGTCTCCGAGGTTGCTGACTTCATCGGACAGAAGGGTCAGGCCACGTTCCAGAAGGGCTGTGAAGCGCTCTTCTTCACCCTTCATCGTTTCAGTGATGAGGGCCTGATGCTGCACGAGTTCCGGATAGGCTGCGCCCATTTGCTGGATCAGGGCAGGAAGCAGACGGTAGAAAACTGGTTCCTTGGCGCCCATGATGTGCAGATGGCGCATGGCGCGGCGCATGATACGACGCAGGACATAGCCCCGGCCTTCCTTGGACGGAAGAACGCCGTCCGCGATCAAGAAAGCCGTGGAGCGGAGATGATCCGCCACCACGCGATGGCTGGACTTGAACTGTCCGTCTGCATCTTGGTGCATGACGTCAGCAGAAGACTCAATGAGCGCGCGCATTGTGTCTGTGTCGTAGTTGTCGCGCTTGCCCTGCATGATTGCAGCGAAACGCTCCAGGCCCATGCCCGTATCGATCGAAGGACGCGGCAGATTGTCGCGGGAACCATCGGCCTGATCCAGGAACTGCATAAACACGAGGTTCCAGATCTCGACGAAGCGGTCGCCGTCTTCGTCCGGGCTGCCCGGGGGGCCACCAAAGACGCTGTCGCCGTGATCGTAGAAGATTTCGGAGCAGGGACCGCACGGGCCGGTGTCGCCCATCCGCCAGAAGTTGTCGGACGTACCGATACGGATGATGCGATCATCACTCAGGCCGGCGACTTTTTTCCAGAGATCTGCAGCTTCTTCATCTTCAGCGTAAACCGTGGCGAGAAGCTTTTCCTTGGGAAGGCCAAAGTCTCTCGTGAGCAGGTTCCAGGCGAACTCGATGGCTTCGGCCTTGAAATAGTCACCGAAGCTGAAGTTGCCCATCATCTCGAAGAATGTGTGATGGCGCGCGGTGTAACCGACGTTGTCGAGATCGTTATGCTTGCCACCTGCGCGGACAACCTTCTGAGCGGTTGTGGCGCGGGAGTAAGGGCGCGTTTCCTGGCCGGTAAAAACGTTCTTGAAGGGAACCATGCCAGCGTTCGTAAACAGCAGGGTAGGGTCGTTCTGCGGTACGAGGGGCGCTGAAGGAACAATGCGATGGCCGTTCGACCCGAAATATTCGAGGAAGGCTGAGCGGATGTCGTTTGTGCTGGTCATGGGATGAAGCGTCAGATTCCGGAGAAAACGGGAAAAACCAGCGTTACTCCTAGACCATTGTGAGCAGCTTGGAAATGTGCGCCTCAGGGGGCCTTGTGCTCAAAGGGTTCCATGGTTGGTTGTGGAATAGGCATTTGAGGCTCGGGGTCAGGAGAGGTCAGACCCGCAGCCGGGATTTCAACAGCCATTTGCATGAGTTCCATCGGGGTTTCGGGAATTTTGGCCCTGAAAACCAGCCGGCGGGAGAGGTTGAAATTAGCCATCATGCCGCAACCCGCACCAATCGCGAGCGCCGTAACAGGATGTCGGACGGTAAAGGGTACGAAGGCGTAGAGTAGGAAGACTGCTCCGCGGTTCAGAAGGAACCCGAAGGCATTCGCGATCAGGAACCGAAGCCACTGAAGGATCAGGTGCTGGTTATCGGCCGCCGAGGTTCGAAACGTCCAGGCGCGGTTCAGAATCCAGTTGACGGTGGCGGCAACAAAATAGGCGGCAATGGTTGCAGCGATGAGGCCAATTTCTGGCCGAAAAGCCTCCACGCTTCCCCAGTCTACGAAGAAGCCGAATGCCCCAACGACGCCAAATCGAAGGAACTGATCAATCACCTGCGGGCGTGAACGGGGATAGAAAATTCGGGTGCGTCGCAAGTGGACATCTCCGGAGGGGCTGTGGGTATTGCTCTAGCGTGCGCAGATTTACGCTGCAAAGGCCTTAAAATAGAAAAAGGCGCCCCGAAGGACGCCTTTTCCAGAAACCCGGAGCCCGAAGGCTCCGGCGTCTTTTTCAAACTGAATTACTTCAGGATGATTTCGACGCGACGGTTCTGCGGCTCGCGGGTGTTCGGGCCGGTCGGAACCAGTGGCTTCTGCTCACCGTAACCATGGATGTCCACAGCAGCTGCCG
Source organism: Gluconobacter sp. P5H9_a (assembly GCF_018812085.1). Taxonomy (NCBI): domain Bacteria; kingdom Pseudomonadati; phylum Pseudomonadota; class Alphaproteobacteria; order Acetobacterales; family Acetobacteraceae; genus Gluconobacter; species Gluconobacter sp. P5H9_a. The sequence goes on along the minus strand of NZ_JACRVW010000005.1, from coordinate 89,395 downwards.
GAACGCCATCACGGATCAGCTCAGCCTTAACGCTCTGTGCGCGGCGGAGGGACAGACCCATGTTGTAACGCTCACCGCGCGGGCCCGGGTGGGCTGCGGAGTTATCGGTGTAACCGTTAACTTCGATGCGCGTCGTCTGGACGTGCGTGGAAGCCTGAGCTGCCTGAGCAACGATCTCACGAGCGCGGCCCGTCAGGTCAGACTTGTCCCAGTCGAAGAACACGAGGTACGTACGAGCTGGCGTCGGAGCCGGCGGAACGATGACCGGAGCCGGCGGCGGCGGCGGCGGAGCCGTGTCGAACGCATAACGCAGACCCAGGATGAACTGGTGCGAGAAGCGCGGGTCGAAGTTCACGTTGCCCTTGTGAACGCCAGAGCCGTTGTAGGCCGTGGAGCGGTACGGGCCATCAGCAAACTGCTGACCGATGAAGCGGTATTCGGTCGTGACAGCAAGACCCGGAACGCCCGGAATGTCGTAAGCTGCACCGACGATACCCTGGTACGCAAAGCTGCCCTGCGTGCCACCGATACGGTTGACGGAACCATTCGCATAGTTCGTCGTGATCGGGTTGTAGTGCTGCCACAGGTAGCCAGCGCCAACACCAACGAACGGCGTGACAGGAACGTTCAGGCCGAAGTGGGCCAGATCGATGTCATACAGGACGTTGACGAAACCGCCATAAGCCTGGTCAGAACCGTTCGTGGAACCGTGAACGGCCGTCGGCGTGCGGTGGTTGATCTGGGAGTAGTTGTACACACCCTCCACTTCAACGCGCAGACCGTTGCCGAAGCCCCAGCCGAACGAACCGAAGCCCGTGAAGCCGTCCTTGTGGCGGAGGCGTGAGCTGCTAGCGTTGTTGCTAGACGTGCCGTCAGCCTGCGTGGTTGGTGAGAAGCGGCCGTGCTGCTGCTGAACCAGGTTGTAACCACCGCCGATGTTGACGTACGGGCCGGTGATCGTGCTGGCCATGGCAAGCGACGGTGCGGCGACCATCGACGTCATGGCAAGGAGTGCCGTGCGGAGACGCATGTTTTCGTCCTCTTAGTGACTAACGTTTCGAGCCGTTGGAAAAACTGCTTCAACCAACGGACCCAGCGCGATGCATAAGCGCATATAGATCGGGGAGTTCCCTAGGACAAAGCCAGACAGAGCCTTCCAGACCTACTCGGGTGGAAGGAGTGACAAAAAAGTCACATTTCATTCCGCCCGCTTCACGATCTACGCCTCGCGTCCCTGCTGCCATAGCTGAACACTTGCAGGGACGCCAGCGTCTTCCGGGAATTTGTGCTGCGCAAATGCAGTTAAAAAACAAAAAGTTAGGCTAAACCATAAAGGACTGTAACGGTCCTTATGCTGTGCAGCCTTCATTTATCAGTAAGTTACGGACGGTATCCATTGGGACGTCACGACTTGTGAATGCTTTGCCAATACCGTGCAGAAGAACAAAGGAAATTTTCCCGTCTTGCATCTTCTTGTCCCGAGTCATGTGATCGAGAAGTACCTGCGCTGAGAACGGAATATCAAACCAGTCAAAGCTGACTGGCATGCCGAGGGTGCGTAAATGTTCGTCCAGGCGAGAAAGGTCTTCCTCTGGCGCATATCCGAGTTGAACGGAAAGAGCCATTGCGAGGTGCAAACCTATTGAAACTCCTTCGCCATGCAGAAGGCGCCCGTCATAACCGAGCTCTGCCTCAAGGGCGTGACCAAAAGTGTGACCAAGGTTTAGCAGGGCGCGACCATTCAGTTTCGCCTGCTCACGTTCATCAGCGGCGACAATAGCGGCCTTGAAAGTACAGGCACGTTGAACCGCTTCCGCAAGAGCTGCCGGGTCTCCGTCAAGAACAGATCGTCCATTGGTTTCACACCATGCGAAAAGATCAGGGTCTGCGATCAGACCTGACTTCACAATTTCGGCATAACCCGCAACTCGCTGTCTGCGCGGTAGAGTCGCGAGTGCGGAGTTGTCTGCGAGAACGATGATGGGCTGATGGAATGCGCCGATCAGATTCTTGCCGGACGGGGAATTGATGCCGGTTTTTCCGCCGACGGAACTATCCACCTGTGCGAGCAGAGTCGTGGGAATCTGGATGAACGGGATTCCGCGCAAGGCTGTTGCGGCTACGAAACCGGCCAGATCGCCAACAACACCACCACCCAGGGCGACAATTGTTGTGCCACGCTCGATTCCCAGTGACAGGAGACGCGTCATCACGTCGCCATAGCAGTGCAGGGATTTGCTCTCCTCGCCTCCTGCCACAGAGATGACGTCTGCCTGGATGCCTGTCTCCTGGAAGGACAGAAGCAGGCGGGAGAGGTGGAGAGTGGCAACGGTGTCGTCCGTGATGACGACAACCCTCTTCTGGCGCAGGTGTGGGGCAACCCAAGCTCCTGCCCGCGAAATCAGGTCCGGCCCGACCAGAACATCGTAGCTGTGCTGTGCAAGAGCTACAGGCACTTTTTGAGGATGTTGGTATTCTGCGAGGGTTTCACGGACGCGCTGCACGCCTTGCTCCACGGTTTCGTCTCCGCAATCAATAATGATGTCTGCTTCCGCATAGACAGGGTAACGAACGCCTACCAGTCGGGTCATGACCTCTTCCGGGCTACCTTGAGCGAGCAGAGGTCTGCCGCCGCGGCCCTGAACGCGTCTGAGCAGAACGTGCACAGGGGCGCGAAGCCAGATCGACACGGCATGCTTACGAACGAGATGGCGCGTCTGGGCGTCCATCCATGCTCCGCCACCCGTAGCGAGAATGCAGGGAGGGCCTTTGATCAGGCGTTCGATGACCCGGCGTTCGCCAGCACGGAAATAGGCTTCTCCGTGGCGGGAGAAAATTTCCGGAATCGTGCAGCCTGCGGCGCGTTCAATTTCTGCATCCGCATCGACGAAGGGCAGGCGGTAGAGCTGCGCCAGACGGCGGCCTACGGTGGTTTTTCCAGCTCCCATCATGCCAACCAGAACAACAGTGCAGGTCGGGACGGGAAGAGATACCGCCGGATCGGCGGAAAGTGAGGGTGGCAGAGGTGACATGCTCTGCTACCTATCATAGGAGAGGGCATCACGTCCTGCCCGCACTTTGAGACCTGAACATAATGGCACAATCTGATCGTTCATCTTCCCGTTTGCCCATGATTGCTGGAGCTGGTGCTCTGGTTCTGGTGGTGGTTCTGGGCGGACTTTTCCTGCGTCTGGGGATGGGGGTTGTTCCGCCTGAGCAGACACAGGTTCACAAAGAGCTGCCAGCGGCGATGTTCGCTACGTCCGGTTCTGCTGCTGCGGCTCTTCCGGCGATGCCGCCGGTTCCGACCGCTCCGGCCGCAGGAGCTGCTCAGCCTGCGCCTGTCCCGCCTCCGGTTGCTGCGGCACCTGTGGCTCCAGCCGCTCCCGCTCTGACGCCATCCACGCCGCTGCCCACAATGCCTGCACCTAAGCCTGCTCCTCTGCAGGGGGCTGCTGTTCCGGCGCACTGATCAGGCAGGCCTGACGCATGTCAGAGGTGGCTGATTGGCATGTCGAGGCATTTCTTGAAATGCTTGCGGCAGAACGGGGCGCAGCTCTGAAAACGCGTCAGGCCTATGCCTCTGACCTCGCGGATTTTTCCCGTCATTGTGCTCCAACGTCTTTGGCGCAGGCGACGGGAGAGCAGGTCAGAAGTTACCTGACCTCCCTGTCCCAGGCTGGGATGGCTGCTCGTACAGCAGCGCGCAGGCTGTCCTGTCTCAAGCAATTTTATCGATTTCTGATGCTGGAATCGATTCGGTCTGATGATCCAACGGATCGCCAGCAGGCTCCGAAAGTCAGTTCCTCGCTTCCTCGTCCTCTGGATGAGAAAGAAATTCGACTACTTCTGGAAGAAGGAACCAGAGGGCACGACAGTGAACGGCGTGATCTGCTGTCCCGTGCGGCTCTTGAACTTCTTTACACAACGGGCCTCCGAATTTCAGAACTCCTGTCTTTGCCTGCGACATGTGTGAAGGCAAAGGGTGAAATGCTTCTCGTGAGAGGCAAAGGCGGCCGTGAGCGGTTGGTTCCTCTGTCTCGCAGTGCTCGGCAGGCTGCTGAAGCTCTGGTTCACTATGACCGGGACTTGGGAAGCCCGTATCTTTTCCCAGGCAGGAATCCTGACAAGCCACTGACCCGGCAGGGGTTCGACAAAATTCTGCTGGCCTGCGCACTAAAGGCGGGAATTGACCCTGAACGGGTGAGCCCGCATGTGCTCAGACACTCCTTTGCCAGCCACCTTCTGGCCCATGGCGCGGATCTGAGAGCGCTTCAGATGCTGCTGGGTCATGCGGATATCGCGACGACCCAGATTTACACACAGGTCATGGCGGAACGTCTGAGGCAACTCGTGACGGCGCATCACCCACTGGCGAAAATCCAGTCTGGGGACTGATCTACCCCGTAAAAAACCGGGGGGCTGTTTCCGGATGCGTTGCCGTGCTATCCGGCAGCCATGCGCCAATTCCTAGATTTCGAGAAGTCGGTCGCCGAACTCGAGACCAAAATCGACGAACTCCGCCAGATGGGCAGCCAGGAGAAGGACTCCGGCACCAGCGGCATCAACATCGATGACGAGGTTGCCCGTCTTTCTGACAAGGCGGACAAACAGCTTCGTGCAACCTATGCAAAGCTTACGCCGTTGCAGAAGGTGCAGGTTGCCCGTCACGCCCAGCGCCCCAAGGCTCTGGACTATGTTCGTCTTCTGACAACAGACTTTACGCCGCTGGCCGGAGATCGTGCTTTCGGAGACGACAAGGCCATGATTGGTGGTCTTGCCCGATTCCGTGGTGAGCCGGTTGTCGTGGTTGGGACGGAGCGTGGTCACGACACGGAAACGCGTCTGCTTCATAATTTTGGCATGGCCCGCCCGGAAGGTTACCGGAAGGCACAGCGCCTTGTGGAAATGGCCGGCCGTTTCGGGCTGCCGATTCTAAGCTTCATCGATACAGCTGGAGCATGGCCGGGTATTGATGCCGAAGCACGCGGTCAGGCCGAGGCCATCGCGCGCTCAATCGATATCTGCCTCAAGGCTCCTGTCCCTCTGATCGCAACCGTGATTGGTGAGGGTGGTTCCGGTGGTGCGATTGCTATCGGCGCGGGCGATCGTGTTCTGATGCTTGAGAACTCGATCTATTCCGTTATTTCGCCTGAGGCCGCAGCATCCATTCTCTGGCGTGATCCTAAGCTGGCTCCGGCCGCTGCTGAAGCCCTGAAGCTGACAGCGCAGGATCTTCTGGGGCTTGGTCTGATTGACCGGATCATTCCTGAGCCCATCGGTGGGGCGCAGCGCCTTCCGGATGACGCCGTGCACGCGGTGGGTAATGTGATTGCCGAAGAGCTGCTGGAACTCCAGAAGCTGACAGGTCCGGCTCTCGTTCAGAAGCGGCGGGACAAGTTCCTGGCCATGACCCGAGGGTCTCTGAACTGATACGAAAAAAACCGCTGCCCTTCGGAGCAGCGGTTTTTTTTTGGTCTTTACGCCTTGTGAGGCGGATCTCCGCTGATCGGATCGCGCCCATGCGCCATGATCAGATCATGCAGGAGAGAGCCCGCATTCTTAACTGCTGACGCATCGTATCCTTTGGCGACCAGAGCTGTCCCCGTCGTGCCGTTCGTCAGGCCATACGGATATGACCCAAGATCAATTTTCGGGAACTGTTCCTGCAAATGGCGCAGATCGTCCGCGAAGTCCCCCTCCTTCAATCCCGCCGCATGCCAGCTTACGGACGTCAGGGGTGGGCCTTTTTCCATCTTGGGAACTAACGTTTCCACCATGGAGGCGAAAATGGACGGGACTCCGGCCATGACGTGCACGTTGCCAATGCTGAAGCCGGGCGCCGCCGATATAGCGTTTTCGATGGGGGTTGCGCCTTCCGGGAGCATGGCCATGCGCTGACGGGCCGCGTTGAACTTTTCTTTCCCCATAATGGCTTCCAGCTTCTGGAATGTCGGCTCGTGACGCAGCAGCGGAACGCCCATGGCTTTGGCGATACATTCAGCTGTGATGTCGTCATGGGTAGGGCCGATGCCGCCGCATGTGAAAATTACGTCGAATCGCTCCCGACATTCTGTGACGGTTCGGATGATGTGGTCTTCGATGTCCGGAATGACACGGACTTCGAGAAGCCGGATACCTTGGGCATTCAGCGCACGCGCCAGAACCTGTGTGTTGGCGTCCTGAGTGCGACCGGAAAGAATTTCGTTGCCTATGACGAGCAGGCAGGCGTTTTTTTGAAGCATGAGTCTCGTCCTGATAGTCTGGTGGACCAAACGTAGCGCGTTGTGCCGCGTTGTCGAGCAGGGTCGGACGTCTGGCCATGCCCATTTCAAACAGGACACCCATGAGCACTCTGAAGCACCATCTCCCTGAATGTATTCTCGATCTGCGTGCAACGCTGGGTGAGGGACCCGTCTGGAGTGAGGCTGAAAAGTCGCTTTATTTCGTCGATATCATTGCTGCCAAGGTCCATCGTCTCACGCCGGAAACAGGCGATCACAAGACATGGGATGCTCCGGACCGTCTGGGCTTTCTGCTGCCGGTTGCAAACGGAACTTTCCTTGCGGGCTTACGCGATGGCCTGCATGGCTTTGACCCTGAAAGCGGAGACTTCGAGGCTGGCCCTAGGATTGAGCCTGACATGCCAGGGAACCGTCTGAACGATGGTTGTGTGGATCCGCTGGGACGTGTGTGGTTTGGTACAATGGATGACGGGGAAGAAGAACCGACTGGCTCCATCTATCGTGTGATCCATACGGAAGAGGGGCTGGAAATCACGCACCATACCGAGGGGTATATTGTCTCGAATGGTCCGGCTGTCTCGCCATGCGGGCGTGTCCTGTATGTTTGTCATAGCCCGAAGCAGACGATTTATGCCTTCGATATTGATGAGAACGGAGATCTCTCGAACGAGCGCGTCTTTGCCACGCTGACGCAGGGCTACCCGGATGGAATCGTTACGGATAGCGAAGGCAATTTGTGGTGTGGCACCTGGGGAGGCGGTCGCGTCGCGCGTTTCCGTCCCGACGGCACAGAATTGCCATCCATTGATATGCCCGTGACGAACGTAACGAAGGTTGCGTTTGGCGGGGATGATCTCAAGACGGTCTTTGTGACAACGGCGCGCAAAGGTCTGGATGAAGACGTTCTTTCCAAGGAGCCGCAGGCCGGATCGCTGTTTGCGTTTCGCACCGACATTGCAGGTGTGCCGCAGAATCAGTTTCAGCTGAACGATTGATCCTTAACGGGCAGCCGGAATGTTTGAAGCGGTTCCGGCTGTTTATCCCAGAAGTTCCTGAAGGAGTGGGATGAGTGGTAGATCCGGATCTGGCATTGGATATTTTGCCAGATCGGCTGCCTCCACCCACGCCAGCGCCTGCCCTTCCCGTGGGGCAGGAACGCCGCGCCACCGCCGCACAACATAAAGTGGCATCAGAAGATGAAACGGGCCTGCATTTGCACTGACGAAGGTGAAAGGGGCGAGGCAGGCTCCTGTCAGATCGACGTCCAGCTCCTCTTTCATTTCCCGGATGAGGGCCTGTTCCGGTGTCTCGTCCCGCTCGACCTTTCCGCCCGGAAATTCCCAAAGCCCAGCCAGACGTTTTCCTTCAGGGCGGCGCGCGAGAAGAATACGTCCCTGCGCATCCAGCAAAGCTGCTGCGACGACCAGAAGAGTCCGTGGTTTGCGTATTGGTGCGGGAGCGGACAGTTGATCTTCCAGTGCAGTCGGAGAAGCCGTTTCAACGGGGGCCGGTATGTCGAGTTGAAGGAAGTTCGACCGCGTCAATTCGTGCACAATGATGGGGCATTCGGTCCCACGTGACACAAAGCGACGGCTGCAGCGGCCGGTTTCCCGAAAGCCAAGTTTACGGAGGACGGCGGAAGACGCGGGATTATCAACCGCGACGTCTGCCGTAAGCTTCTCAAGCTTGAGCACCTGAATGGCCCATTCCGTGACGCGTCGGGCCGCAGATGTTGTCATGCCCTGTCCCCATGTGGCGGGGGACGCCCAGTAACCTAGAGAAGCAGAACGCCTGTCGTCCGACAGGACCAGCCCGACAGCTCCCAGAAGAACGCCGTCGCGCGTGATGGCGAAGTGGTGAGCGCTTCCCCGGGAACTGTCCTCCAGCGTGGAGGCAATCCATTTCTCAGCAAGGTCACGCGGGTAAGGGAAGGGAAGACGACTGAGCATGCGGACCACGCTCCAGTCGTTCACGAGGCGATGGACGGCTGGCGCGTCTTCCGGGCGAAGGGGACGTAAAAGAAAATCCCCCGCTTTCAGTTCAGGTGTCATGTCGGCCTTGTTGTATCCTGCTCCTCAGGAACACCGCAACGTGCCAACAGTCGGCGCAGCGTATTGATGACAGGGAAAACTTCCTGATTGTGGTCTCCGCCCAGTTCGTTCCAGGCAGCCTGTTCGAGCTCTACGATATCACGGTCTTCCTTAAAGATCCGTTCCGTAAAGGCGACAAGGAAGGGCCATGCCATATCCAGAATGACGCCGACTTTCGGTTTGCGCACTGACAAAAGGCCGAAAACGCGGCAGGTTTTCTCTTCTGCATCCTGCGGCACGTAGACGATCCACAGATCCATGACGGGCGGTTCGTCACCCGTGGCGATCCTCAAGGTCTGATAAGGATACTCTGTCCGGATTGTCATGACGTCGCGGTGAGCATAGCGCTCGCTTGCGTCCCGCCGTTCACCGAAGATCAGCGCTTCGCCCCAGGGTTGCTTGCCGCTTGTCCGGGCGAAGCTGTAGCGAGCCTCTACGAGGGTGGGCTCGTCCTTGCCGCCCAAAAAACGGGGTTTCATCTGGCCCATCTGCTTCATGTGCATGAACTGATGGTTCATATCCATCAGGTTCTCATGCATGAAACTGTAGTGACAGGCGACTTTCTTGCCGAAACGGCGCGTCTTGTAGGCCGGATCACGAACTGAGCCGAGCGCGGGGAAGGGCGTGGTTTCTGCTTTTGCCGGATCACCTGGGAAAATGAAGATCAGGCCGCCTTCTTCCCGGCAGGGATAGGTCCGCACACCATTCGGAAGCTTGTTCTTCCCAAGATAGGGGACGTCAATGCACCGACCGGAGCGGCCATAGGCCCAGCCATGATAGCAGCACTGTACCGCTTCACCACTCACACGGCCAAGGCTGAGGGGAACCTGACGGTGTGCGCAACGGTCTTCCAGAGCAAACACACTGCCGTCCAGGGGGCGGACGAGCGCAATTGGCTGGCCAGCGTAGCGTGTGCCTATGGTTTTCCCACTTTTTAGCTCATGAGACCATGCGACAGGATACCAGTAGTCCGGGTTGGAACGGATACGACGCAGGTCCGCATTGTGTCCTTGGGGTTCTGGAGAGACGCTGCTGACAATATCAGCTTCTTCTAAGGTACTCTGCGACATGGATATCCCGATCCTGAGTAAAGACGGGCCTTCAAAAGGCATGTTTTCTAAACGAGCCTAACAGGCAAAGGGTTCTCGCAGGAAGGGGGCAGGATGTATCACGGGAAGTAGCGTCATTTGAGCAACATGAGGCGGGAAAAGCACAGACTAGGTGTCATGGAAACATCATCCCGGGGATCAGAGGCTTTGCCTATGAGTATTGCTTGGCTAGGACACCGCTTCCTTTCTTCTTACCCTTAGTTCCCGGAGTATTGGCCTCAGTGCGCACGAAACCCCTGCTTCTGTCTTCCATTGCACTGTTGGCTATTCAATCGCAGGCACACGCTGCTGAGACGACAAAGCAGGTTGCGCTGGGTCATCGGCATGCGCCATCCCGTCATGGCGTGACGACACCGGTAGCACCCTCGAAGGTGCCTGCTCAGAAAACAGCTGTTCCAGCGAAGCACCCACAGCGGACAAATCTGGAATCCCGTTCAACAGAAAGCGTTTCGGTCACGGCGCGCCAGTTGACGGGTCGAGATGCGGAGCAGGCTGTTTCGAAGGCCGTCATGCGGCAGTTTGTGCCGGGAACCAGCCCTTACCGCATGCTGGACCGGATGCCGGGGGTCAGCTTCACGTCCACGGATCCATTCGGAATCGACAGCTTTGGCGCCAATCTTTACGTCCGCGGGTTCTTCATGAATCAGATGGGTGTGACAGTTGATGGCGTGCCTCTGAACGATCAGACCTATCAGTCTGTGAGTGGCATGAGCCTCGCTTCTGCCATCATTCCTGACGATATCCAGTCCATGCGGATGTCTCAGGGGGCCGGATCCGTCGAACTACCATCCACAAACACGCTGGGTGGAACAATCCAGATCGGGTCGTCTGATCCGAACGACAAGCGTGGCGGCAAGGTCAGCCAGTCTTTTGGCAGCTATAATTCTTATCGCACCTATGTTCGGCTGGATTCCGGCAAGCTGAACAGCTCTGGTACGAAGTTCTACACGTCTTATGCCCGTACCGACGAGGGCATGTGGATGGGGAGTGGTGACCAGTTCATGCAGCAGGTTGATGCCAAGCTCGTACAGCCCATCGGGCAGCGCAGCCGCATGTCTGCCTTCTTTAACTGGTCCAGCCTTGCTCAGTGGAACTACCCGGATACGTCCGTTGGGATTTTGAAGAATCTTGGATGGCGGACGCCGCATCTCTATCCGAATTATGGTCTGGCCTACGGCATTGCAAAAGGCACGGCAGCGCTTCCGGCTGGGTATGGTGGCGTGCCGGGTATCGATGGATCCGAAATCGCGATGTACGATGGCGGTCAGGCTGAAACCAACTACATGGGTGGCCTGCACTTCGATCTGGCTCTCACAGATAACCTGACCTGGAACACAACGGTCTATGGTCACAGCCAGACCGGCTATTACAGCTACACGGACTCCGAAGACCCATCCCCGAACGGTGCGCCATTCTCAGAAGAAGTCTGGCAGAACCGCCAGGAACGCTACGGTCTTGATACGAGCCTTCGCTACAAGTGGGGACGCCACACGATCGAGGGCGGTGTCTGGTATGAAAACAACAACCAGCAGGCTGGCCTGTTCAATTACCAGCAGCCGGTGCTAGGCGAGGGCGCTCCGCTCAAGGCTGTCGGGCCTTATGACGTTTATGGAAAGGCTTTTCTGGAAGGATACAACTTCCAGTGGACGACCAACGTCATGCAGTTTCATCTTCAGGACAGCATCCGCCTGACCGAAGGTCTGACGTTGCACGCCGGGTTCAAGTCCATGGTTGCGACGACCTCAGGCGGCGCGAACTACAATAACGCGGATTGGACCGGCTCTGACGAACTGCCGAATGGTTCGCTAACGGCTTCTCAGGCCTTCCTGCCGCATCTTAATCTGGACTGGCACATCAACAACCACCATGAGCTGTATGTGGATGTGGCCGAGAATATGCGCGCCTACGAAGTCTCGGCCTATGGCGTGGCGAACTCGGTTTATTCGGTTGAAGATCAGACGACCTTTCAGGCGCAAAAGAAGTCTCTCGAGCCGTCCAAAGCCTGGGTCTATCTGGGTGGATACCGCTACACGTCCAAGTATCTTCAGGCGAATGCGACCGTTTACCATGCCAGCCTGATCCATCCGATCCTGGCGGCGGCTGTTGGCTCTCTGACCAATCCGGTGTCTCAGGTGATCGACTTCGGTCATATTTCTATGACGGGTGCCAATGGCGATATCACGTTGACGCCGATCGAAGGTCTGAGCATCAGCAACAACCTGAGCTACAACAAGGGTACCTACGATAGGGACGTCGATACGGCGGGTGGTTTCTACGCGCTGGCGGGCAAGAACATCGTCAATTACCCGGCCTGGATGTACAAAACGTCCGTGTCTTACACTTGGAAGGGTGCGACGGCGCATTTCGATGCCAACTACTACAGCCGTCGCTACTACAGCTTCATGAATGATACGTCCGTTGGTGGATACTGGCTGGCGAATGCCGGAATGCAGTACCGCTTCGGCAAGCTGAGTGTGCTGAAAGACGTCACGGCGAGCTTCAACGTCTATAATCTGTTCAACACGAAATACATCGCCATGATGGGCCAGAACGACAATCCTGCGACGGGCGATTATCAGTCCATGGAACGCGGAGCCGTTCGTGAGTTCTTTGGAACGGTCAGCGCATCGTTTTAAGTATGTTCAGAGGCTGGGAGACACAGGTCTCCCAGCTTTTTTTAATGCCGCTGTAGCCAGTCGGGGTCTGTTGCACGATGAGCGATATCGGCAAACCAGCCCTCTTTCTCTGATTGAGGAATGGAATATCCTGCTGCATAGGCGGCTACGAGAACGGGCTTGCCTGTAGGGGGAAGCAGGATCGCTACATCTCCGGACGCTGCCCGTTCCACGGCTGGATTGTAGCCGGGTTTCACAGTCCATGTTCCGGTCTTGTGACCGATGCGCCATCCTTCTCTCAATCCGGCCGGCATACGTTTGGGACCGGTTGTGGTGGCCAGGAGCCATTTGAGAAGCTGGGCTTGAGAAGCCGAACTCAGATTGTTGCCATAGAGCGTGTTCTGAAGGTTCGAGACCATGGCGCGTGGCGTGGTGGTGTCTCGCAGATCCCCCATTGGAACGCGGTTCAGCGCCGTCTCGTAACGATCCACTCTTGTCACTGGGTCATGATGATCGCGCAGCCAGTGTGTGAGGGCCGCCGGGCCGCCAAGCCTCTTCAGAAGGAGGTTTGCGGCGGTGCTGTCGCTCAGTGAAACCGTTGCAGCGCAAAGCTCTCCAACAGACAGACTGGCGTGCGCTGTTTTTGACGCCGCGAGAGCGTCTTTGACAGCCGGGGACGCCGAAATGAGATCCTTGCGGCTGAAGGCAATTTCTCGACCCAGGTGTTCACGGCCATAGTCCGTTTGTGACAAGGTTGCGGCAGCCAGCAGCCATTTGAATGTCGAACACATGGGCAGGTGAATGTCCGGGTTTTCACCGAGTGCTCGGTTCGTTTCCAGATCCAGTGCCCACCATCCGGATTGCTCCTGCTCTCGGGAATCTGCTGCTGCAATCTGTGGAAGCGTAGTGAAGGCGCAGGTGGCTCCTGCGAGAAAAGAACGGCGCTTCATGATGTTGGAATACCGAGGTCTGCGCTCAGGTCATCAATGAACTGCGCCGCGACACGTCCAGAACGACTGCCACGCGTGAGAGCCCACTGAAGCGCTTTGCGGCGAAGGTCTTCTGGCGAAACAGGAAGCTTGCGGGCTGCGGCATAAGTTTGGACGATATCCAGATATTCGTCCTGGCTGGCACCATACAGGCCGATCCAGAGACCAAAACGGTCTGAAAGAGAGACTTTCTCTTCGATGGCTTCAGACGGATTAATGGCACTCCCGGTTTCGTTCTCGATCATGTCACGCGGCATGAGATGGCGGCGGTTCGAGGTTGCATAGACCAGAACGTTATCCGGACGTCCGCCGATACCACCATCCAGAACAGATTTTAGAGATTTGTAATCAGCATCCTGGCTTTCGAACGACAGATCATCGCAGAAGAGGATGCAGCGGCGATCGGTTGTGCGCAGAACGGCCAGAAGTTTCGGCAAGGTGGAAAGCTCGTCACGCTGGATTTCGATGAGCGCGAGCGTCGGCTGTCCCTTGGCGCGCTGCTCGGCGTTCACTGTGGCAATCGCAGCCTTCACCAGCGAGGATTTGCCCATGCCGCGAGCGCCCCAGAGCATCACGTTGTTGGCCGTGAAGCCTTCTGCGAAATGACGTGTGTTCGTCATGACCTGTGAAATCTGTCGCTCAATCCCCCGAAGCAGTGAAAGGGTAACGCCGGAAACCTTCTCAACCGGAGCAAGCGTTCCCATCGCGGCCTGCCAGATAAAGGCATCATGGTGCTTCAGAATATCAGCACTTGGCGGTTTGGGGCTCATGCGTTCGAGGCTGTCTGCAATACGTTCAAGGACGTTGAGCAGGGCGTGATCGGTCATGGAATTCGCTTTGTGCCAGTGATGAAGGAAGCGCCCGTCCTTGACGGGGAAACTCCGGACGATATGGTCCCCGCACGTTTCACTCAAGACTGGACCAATATTCCATGAGCAGTCTGTTCATTTCTTCCGCACAGGCCGCCGATGGCGGCGGGCTCCTCGCGAACCCGACGGTGCTTCAGTTCGCCCCGATGATTTTCATCTTCGTGGTTTTCTACTTCCTGCTGATCCGTCCGCAGCAGCAGCGTCAGCGCAAGCTCCGTGAAGAGCAGGGCGGTCTGCGTCGTGGTGACAAGGTTGTGACGGCTGGCGGTATCGTTGGCATCGTGCAGGCAACCCGTGACGGCAGCGACGAAGTTGATGTCGAAATCGCTCAGGGTGTCCGTGTGAAGATCGTTCGCACCACGATCACGAACATCGTGTCTCGCGACAAGGCTGCAAACGACTCCTGATCGGGTCTTAGCGCGCCAAGAAAAACGCCCCGCCGGGAGACCGGTCGGGGCGTTTTCCGTCTTCAGACTGTCTGAAAGATTCAGGCAGACTTCAGTTCAGCTTCTGCGAACTCATAGTTCGCCAGCTTGTCCAGATAGTTCGTGATGTAGTCCGGACGACGGTTGCGGAAGTCGAGGTAGTAGGCGTGCTCCCAGACGTCGAGGCCGAGAAGAGCCTTGCCCTGACCTTCGGCGAGCGGGTTGGAGCCGTTGGCCGTCTTCGTCACGGCAAGCTTGCCGGACTTGTCGAGAACGAGCCAGGCCCAGCCAGAACCGAACTGCGTTGTGGCAGCCTGCTTGAATGCGGTCTTGAAAGCATCCACGGAGCCGAAGTCTTCCGTGATCTTCTTTTCAAGCGAGGTCGGCAGCTTGCCACCTGTCGGGGACAGGTTCTTCCAGAACAGGATATGGTTCCAGTGCTGGCCGGCATTGTTGAAAACCGGGGCAATGTCAGACTTGCCATGAGAGAATGCGATGATCTCTTCAAGGGACTTGCCAGCCAGTTCCGGCTTGCTTTCGACGAAGCCGTTCAGGGCTGTGACATAGGCCTGATGATGCTTGCCGTGGTGAAGTTCCAGGGTCTCCTGGCACATGCCAGCGCCTGCGAGCGCGTTGGCGGCGTAGGGCAGTGAGGGCAGTTCGAAGGCCATGATGTTACTCCTTGGCAAAATGAAGAAGTCACTCCCTCAGGGATGAGGGGTGACCACTGTCATAATCGATCTCATTTATGAGGCGTGTTGGCAACGCTGTGTTCCATCGCGCCGATGAGAGCTGAGTAGTCCTCGTCAGCGTGCTGGCGGTTGGAAAGGCCCAGAGCCTGATCGGCTATGGCCATGGCAGGCATGAAGGCACCCACTTTACGTCCCGCATCAATCAGAAGGCCCATATCCTTGGACATCAGGCGCGTCGGGAACTGGGATGGGAAGGACTTGTCCTGGCCCATTTTCAGTTTGCGCTTGTGATGGGGGCTGACAACGGCGACCTGCTGGAGTGTATCGAACAGGACATCGCGGTCGATACCCGCTTTCAGGCCGTAGCTCACACCTTCGGCAATGACATTGAGCGTGGCACCCATGACGCCATTCACAACGAGTTTAAGCCGAGCGGCAGAGCCAGCGGGCCCGGCGTGGATTGTCAGCTTGCCAACGACATCCAGAATCGGCTTGGCGCGTTCGACAGTCTCGGCATCTCCACCAACCAGCATGACCAGGTCGCCGGTTTCGGCTTCAGGTGTACTGCCGGACATTGGGGCGTCCAGAACGACAAATCCGTTTTCTGCGGCGATCTTGGCAAGAGCCAGTGCTTGCTCCGGAGACACTGTTGACGTGTCGAGCACCAGCTTCCCTGCTGAAATGCCCGCAAGCATTCCATTTTCTCCCTGAAGTGACTGAATTTCAGCCGCATCGTTAGGAACACAAAGGATGATGACGTCGGCAGCCTCTGCAATGGCGCGGGGGGAGGGAAGCATCTCCGTTTCGTCTTTGCCGCCGGAGGGCGCAAAGGCCACGACGGAATATCCGGCACGACGGAGATTGGCGCCCATCCGCTGGGCCATGGCGCCGTAGCCGATAAAACCGATTTTCATATCGGGCATGCAAACAGGCTCCTTACGATGCGTTGCTTCAGTTCACGCACTATGGCTGCCAGAGTTTCATTCAGATCGGAAATTGATCATGGCGATTTTTCGCTATCCACGTCCTGCACCATCGGAGATTACCCCGCAAGACGTCTATCTTTCTCGCAGGGGGATGCTGGGAGGGAGTGCCATGAGTCTCATGGCTGCTCTTGCCGGGACGGCTGAAGCGGACGCTCTCAAAGCACATCCTGGCCCTTATTCGGGAGGGCTAACGCCCACACCGGAAGAATTCATAACCGGGTACAATAATTTTTACGAATTCGGGATGGAGAAGGATGATCCTGTTTCTCATGCGGGTGATTTCCACCCACTGCCATGGACACTCGAAATCTCAGGGATGGTAAAAAAGCCTCAACACATTGATGTTGGAGCACTGTTAAAATCCTCTGACATTGAAGAGCGCATTTACCGCATGCGCTGTGTCGAGGCGTGGTCCATGGTTATCCCGTGGGATGGCATTCCGCTGGCGAAGCTTCTGGCATTGGCTGAGCCTGACAGCAATGCTCGCTATGTTGCTTTTGAAAGTGTTGTCAGGCCCTCCGAAATGCCGGGGCAGAGTAGTGCATTTTCAGGAATTTCGTGGCCCTATGTTGAGGGTTTGAGGCTGGATGAGGCCATGAACCCGCTCACATTGCTGGCCGTCGGTATTTATGGCGAAAGCCTGCCCAACCAGAACGGTGCTCCCATCCGGCTGGTTGTGCCGTGGAAATATGGTTTCAAGGGAATTAAATCCATCCAGCGTATCCGTCTGCTGGATCGGCAGCCCCCGACGACATGGAACCGGCTGGCGCCAAACGAGTATGGCTTTTACGCCAACGTCAATCCGCAGGTTGACCATCCGCGATGGAGCCAGGCGAGTGAACGTGTCATTGGCTCCAAGACTCTCTTTGGCACGAAGCGTCAGCCAACACTGATGTTCAACGGCTATGCCGAGCAGGTCGCCAGTCTCTATAAAGGCATGAACCTGCATGAAAGCTTCTAGCGTATCAGGGAAAAGCACTGCTTTTTTACGGAGATACTGGCACGTCGTGCTTTATCCCCTTGGCCTCATTCCGGCTGTCTGGCTGGTATGGCAGGGACAAAATGGAGAGCTTGGTGCTGATCCAGTCAATGTCTTCGAGCGCAGCCTCGGCCTTTGGGCTTTTCGGTTCCTGCTGATCTGTCTTGCTCTCACTCCGATCCAGAAAATTATCGGGATCAATCTGCTAAGGTTCAGGCGATTGACCGGATTGTTGGCGTTTTTCTACGGTGTAATGCATCTGGCCTCCTATCTCGCGTTGGATCTCCAGTTTGATATTTCGATTTTCTGGCGAGATGTAACGCGGCGGCCATTTATCATTTTGGGAATGGTGGCGCTGATGTTGCTTCTGCCGCTCGCCGTGACATCAAATCGCATCTCAATGCGAGGGCTCAAGCGAAACTGGAAGCGGTTGCATCGACTGGTTTATGTTGCTGCCGTTCTGGCAGGCATACATTTCTTTCTCTCGTTCAAAACACTGAACAGCACGACTGCCTTTTATCTAACGGTAATTGGGCTGGTGCTGATGACAAGAGTGCCAGCGCTCGTGAGCGCTGGCAGGAGCGTGTTCACGCACTCGGGCGCAAGGCGCTCCTGATCTGCGGAATAAGCTTTATCAAAGCATTTTTGCGCTGAGTTAGAAGCTCAGGCGCAGCTTCTTCAGAGAGAGGGTGGCATGCATCGGCAAGCAGGAGCCCGTCTGGCAGGCATGTAATGTCGCCAGGTCGGAAATCGAGCCGAGTCAGAGGAATGCCACAGGCTCCAAGAACGGCGATATGAGCGCTGATGCCCAGAACCAATACGAGGCGTAGCCCACTCATGTCCTGCAATTCCTCGCACAGCGCGGCACTACAGAACTCCATGTCGGTGGGGAGGGGAACCTGCTCAGGCGGAAGGTGGCGGGTAACAGGTGTGATCCGCGCCTGAATGAGAAGCGGATCACGATTGTCGTCAGTGCAACAAATTCCCTGTGCTTCCAGAAACGGCACAAGGGTCTTGATGGCTTTTTCCGGATCGAGACAGACAATCAACAGCTCAGCGGTAAGAGGCCCAAGTCCCTCCTTTGGGGACAAGGATGGCTGGGCCACTGAACGAACAGGTGAGTGACCGTCGGATGTTATTGAACCGGAAGAAGCCTGGGGCGTCATGTATCGCTGCTCTCGTCACTGTTGATGTCTGCTGGATGACGAACCGGAGGAGCCTGACGCGGCCTCGTTTCTGACTGGCGCCGGGTGAAGGACGGAGCAATGTCAGCCAACTCCACGAAACGGTCAGCCTGTCTGCGCAGGTCATCGCCGATCATGGGCGGGGTCGAGCGCATGGAAGAAATGACAGTCACGCGTACGCCACGGCTCTGTGCCGCCTCAACCGCACGACGCAGATCCGAGTCGCCGCTGATGATGACGGCGTGATCCAGTCTGGAGGACTGCTCAAGCAGATCTACGGTGAGTTCGACATCCATATTTCCCTTGATACGGCGTCTTCCTGAATGATCCGTAAACTCTCGGGCATTTTTCAACACCAGGTGGTAGCCGTTGTAGGCCAGCCAGTCTGTCAGTGGGCGGAGTGGAGAATAGTCGTCCGTCTCAGGCATGGCGGCGTAATAGAAGGCGCGCTGAAACTGGCTCTGGCTTTCAAACAGACTGCGAAGGCTACGAAAATCTACTTCAAATCCAAGGTTGCGTGCGGCGTGATGAAGGCTCGCGCCATCGATGAAGAGAGCGGTGCGTTCGTTTTGACGCAAAATCATATGATATTCCTGGTTGTAAAATGTGTTGTCTCGCCTGACAGAGACAGGCCCCAACGATAGAACATGAAACGATTCAGCCAGCATTTAAGTTTGGTCAGGATTATGGCAGAAAAGCGGGGCTGCGTTGCATTGGCATGAACAGCATGCTAATGCCAGCCTCTTCTGTATTCATTTTCTATAGTTTTACCCGAAGGGGGCCAGTCGCATGGCGCGTGTAACCGTCGAAGATTGCATCGAGAAGGTTCCAAACCGTTTCGAGCTGGTTCTGCTGGCTGCCCAGCGTGCCCGCGCACTCTCCCGTGGCGAAGAGATGCTGCTCGATCGTGACAACGACAAGAACCCGGTCGTTGCACTTCGTGAGATCGCTGAAGACAAGCTGAACCTTGGTAGCCTGCGTGACGGCATCATCCGTTCGCTCGCCCGCGCTCCCGAGCCGGAGCCTGTGGACGAAGAAGTCATGGACATCATCCCGACGGACCAGAACATTTTCGGTCTGCAGGACGTTTCGGCTGAAGAAGAGCATGCTCACATGGCAGACAACATGTCCGCTGATGAAGCTGCTGCCATTGAGGCAGAGCTGGGTGGCCGGGGCCGCCGCTGATTTTCTCTGCTTTATCCTGACTGAGGGGGGTATGCTTCATGCCTGACGCATCTCCTCCTGTTGAGCGCACCGCTGTCGCGACGGGGGACTTCAAACCGTCCATCAGCGGGCTGCTCCGTCGGATCGAAAGTTACGATCCGACTGCTGATCTATCCCGCGTCGAGGCTGCCTATGATCTGGCAGCCGATGCTCATAACGAGCAGCGGCGGGATAACGGCGACGCCTACATTACTCACCCGATTGCTGTTGCCAATATTCTGGCAGGTTTCAGGATGGACACGACGTCCATCATCGTGGGGCTGCTGCATGATACGGTTGAGGATACAGGCGTTTCCTGTGCCTCCCTGAAAAATCGATTTGGCGAAGACGTTGCATCCCTCGTCGATGGTGTGACGAAGCTGACGCGGCTTGAGTTGCAGTCTGACCGGACGAAGCAGGCGGAAAACTTCCGTAAGCTTGTGCTGGCCATGTCACGCGACATCCGTGTTCTGATCGTCAAGCTGGCGGATCGTCTGCACAATATGAGGACGCTGCATTATGTGCAGCGCCTGGACCGGCGGCAGCGTATTGCCCGTGAGACCATGGATATCTATGCGCCGCTCGCCGAGCGCATTGGTATGGACCGGGTCAAGACGGAGCTTCAGAATCTTTCCTTCGCCCAGCTTGAGCCGGAAGCAGACGCCACGATCCGTGCGCGTTTGAACTTCCTTCGCGGGCAGGGCGCAGACATTATTGAACACATTCGCAAGGAGCTTATTGCTCTTTGTGCGGAAGCGGGTCTCGACAAAGTCGAAGTGACCGGGCGCGAAAAATCTCCCTTTTCAATCTGGGAGAAGATGCAGCGACGCAATGTGGCGTTCGAACAGCTTTCGGACATCATGGCGTTCCGTCTGCTCGTTCCAACTCGTGATGCCTGTTACATGGCTTTGGGTGCCATTCATGGCGCCTATCCGATGATTGCGGGCCGCTTCAAAGATTATATTTCCACCCCAAAGGCCAACGGCTACCAAAGCCTGCATACGGGGGTAACACTCCGTCACCCGCGTAATCAGAAGATTGAAGTGCAGATCCGCACGGCGGAAATGCACGATCTTGCTGAAAACGGCGTGGCCTCGCATTGGGCCTATAAAGAAGATGCGACGCCAAGCGAGCGTGAAGCCGCGGCGCTATCTTCGGCTTTTGGTGCGGGTAGCCGGAAGCTGCGTTGGGTGCAGGATCTTCTGGACATTCTGGAAGACAGCCAGGCCCCGGATGAGTTCTTGGAAAATACCAAGCTTGAACTCTATCAGGACCAGGTTTTCTGCTTTACGCCCAAAGGGCAGTTGATCTCGCTTCCCCGGGGCGCAACACCTGTCGACTTTGCCTATGCCGTACATAGTCAGGTGGGCGATACCTGCGTCGGAGCCAAGGTGAACGGGCGGCTTCTGCCGTTACGTCATGAGCTCCAGAACGGTGATCAGGTAGAGATCATGACGGCTCGTGGCGGTACACCGTCGCCGTCATGGGAGCGGTTTGTTGTTACGGGCAAAGCTCGTGCGCGTGTGCGCCGTTTTGTGGCCGCGCAGCAGCGTCAGGTACATTTGGACAATGGGCGTGCAGCCATTGCCAAGGCCTTCCGTCAGGAAGGTGTCGATGGCTCCGAAAAGGTTCTTGACGGAATCCTCAAGGAGCTTCGGCAGAGTTCCATCGAAGATCTCTATGTGGCTGTCGGGAACGGGCAGTTGGGTCCGAAGGATGTGGTCAATACTGCATATCCGGATCTGCGGCAGAATGGTCGGGCGCCTCGGATGGTGCCGGGTCTGTCACCGCGCTTTGGTCAGTCGCTTCTTTTAGGGGCGGGGAGCGCATCCGCGCGTCCGGCGCCTGTTGTTCAGTCCACCAATATTCTCAAGGGTATCGGCACAGGGATTGCGACGAGTTTTGCCGGATGCTGCCGTCCGCTGCCAGGCGACCCGATTGTCGGGATCATTGCTCAGAGCAAGGGTGTGACGATCCATCGTCGTGGGTGCCAGAACCTGTCGAGTTTTGCGGACACGCCAGAGCGCTTCATTGAGGTAGACTGGGATTATGAGGCGCTTGGAAGACGTAAGGATGCAGTTCCTTACACGGCGCGCCTGTCTGTTATCGCGGCAAATGAGCCCGAAGTTCTCGCAACGCTGACCAATACGGCAGCCAAATATAATGGCAGCGTTATCAACCTCAAGATTGTGAACCGTCAGCTCGATTTCATGGAAATCTTGGTTGATCTTGAAGTTCGCGACCTAAGGCATCTTTCGTCACTTATTGCCGCGTTCCGGACTGCCGTGGGTGTGATGCAGGTGGAGCGCGCGAAGGGATGACGGCGTGATTCTCGGCATGGGAACAGACCTGTGCATGATTTCCCGCATCGAACGCAGCATTGACCGGTTTGGAGATCGCTTTCTTGACCGGGTATTTACCGAAGCTGAGCGTAGTCATGCCGAGCGTCTGTCTGGTCCGGCGCGAACGGGAAGTTATGCCAAGCGTTGGGCGGCCAAAGAAGCGTGCGTCAAAGCCTTGGGGACGGGAGTTGCTGACGGTGTGCAACTTCAGGACATTGGGGTTCTGAATGATAAAAAGGGCGCTCCAAGGCTCATTCTTTCCGGCGGAGCGCAACTTGCCCTGGAGCGTCTGACGCCATCAGGATGTCGGGCAGACGTCCTTGTGAGCCTGACGGATGACCCTCCCTTTGCATTGGCGCAGGTCATCATTCAGTCTGTTAGGGTTTGAAGCGCTCGCCATTGCGGGCAAGCTGCGTTAAGAGCGTCCCATGACTCAGGAGAAAAGCCCCGTGAAGGGTTCAGAGAAGGCTGGTGCAAAGCCGGCGGCCCGTGAAGAATCTCTGGGAGAGAGCGTGCGCTGGCTTGCCCTTATGGTGCTCGCTGTCGTTGCAGTGCGTTCTCTGGTGTTTGAGCCGTTCAATATCCCCTCAGGCTCGATGATCCCGACTTTGCAGATCGGTGATTTCGTTCTGGTATCGAAGTCCAGCTACGGCTATTCACGGTTTTCTTTCCCGTTTTCGCCCAATCTCTTTAACGGACGGATCATGGGCTCTGAGCCGCATCGTGGCGATGTGGCTGTTTTCCGGTTCACCCAGAACACTTCCGTTGATTACATCAAGCGGATTGTCGGACTGCCGGGTGACCACATTCAGATGACGGGCGGAAAGCTCTTTCTTAATGGAATTGAAGTGCCGCGGACGTCCCTGGGGCATTACGAAGTTGTCGACGAAAATAACCGTCTGCTGAGTGGTGACCGATATCGGGAAGCGCTGCCTGGGAGTGCAGGGCGCCCTCCTGTCGAGCATGATATTCTCAAGCTGACGGACGAAGGCTTTGCCAACGACACGCCAGAATATGTCGTGCCGCAGGGTTATTTCTTCGCGATGGGTGACGATCGGGACGATAGCGCTGACAGTCGTTTTCAGGGCGATGGTCCGGATGATCTCGGCTATGTCCCGATGCAGAACCTTGTAGGGCGTGCGCCGCTTGTTCTGTTCTCCATGGATTTGCGGCATCCGGCATGGCAGTTCTGGTACTGGCCGGTCGAAATTCGCTGGAACCGTTTTCTGCATCCTGTCACATGAAACTTTCACAGGAAGAGGCCATGGAGGCCATGGAGCAGGCGCTCGGTCATCGCTTTGCGAACCGGGATCTGCTCGTGGAAGCTCTGACGCATCGTTCTGCGGTCAGTGGGCGTGATCCTCGTCGTGGCAAACGTACGCAGGGCCCTAAGGGAACCGGTTCGAACGAGCGACTGGAGTTCATTGGAGACCGGGTGCTTGGCCTTCTGATGGCGGAGTGGCTGTTCGAACACTATCCGCTGGAGCAGGAAGGCGCGCTGGGTCCAAGGCATGCCCATCTTGTTTCCCGGCCGGTTCTGGCCGAAATCGCGGATAACATCCATTTGTCTTCGGCTCTGACGATTTCGCCGCATGAAGAGGCTGCCGGTATTCGCCGCCTGTCCAGCATCCGGGCAGATGCCATGGAAGCTTTACTCGGTGCTCTTTATCTGGATGCCGGGCTGGAGCCTGCACGGCGTGTTGTCCGTCAACAGTGGGAAGGGCGGATTGACAGTCATGCCCGTCCTCACAAGGAGCCCAAGACCCTGTTGCAGGAATATCTCCTGTCCAAAGGGCTTCCGCTCCCCAAATATGAACTCCTCGCCGCAGAGGGGCCGTCTCATGCGCCCGTGTTTCGTGTAGCCGTTCAGGCATTTGGCCTGACGGGGCAGGGAGAAGCAGGCAGTAAGAGAGTGGCCGAAAGTGCGGCGGCAATAGATCTTCTGAAACGTCTTGGTCAGAACGTAGCGTCGTGAGGCGCATGTGGAAAAGGATTGGTACATGACCACACGCTGCGGTTTCGTGGCCCTTGTCGGGTCCCCGAATGCTGGAAAATCAACACTTCTGAACCGGATTGCCGGTGCCAAACTGTCGATTGTGAGCCCCAAGGCTCAGACGACACGCTTTCGCACGCTGGGAATTGTGGTTCGCAACAATGCTCAGATCATCCTTGTGGATCTGCCCGGTATTTTCAAGCCGCGCCGTCGGCTTGACCGGGCCATGGTCAACGCGGCCTGGACGGGATCTCAGGATGCCGATCTGACGCTTCTCCTGATCGACGCCAAGGCCGGCTTGCGGGATGATGTGCGTGAAATCATTGGCAAGCTTGCGGGTAGCGGCAAGAGGGTCTGGCTTGTTCTGAACAAGACGGATCTTGTTGGTGCTGAAGAATTGCTGCCGCTGACGAAGGATGTCAGCAGCCTGATCAGCGTTGAATATGTGTTCATGCTGAGCGCCCGTTCCGGAGACGGTGTTGATGACCTGATGGATCATCTGGCACGTGAACTACCGGAAGGCCCGTATCTCTACCCGGAAGACGATCTGACGGATCTTCCGGATCGTCTTCTTGCGGCTGAACTGGTGCGTGAACAGATCTTCATGCAGACGCATGAAGAGATTCCATATCAGGCGACAGTCGAGACCGAGAGCTTTAAGGAGCGCCCCGATGGATCAGTGCGCGTGGAAGTCACAATCTACGTGTCACGCCCTGGTCATAAGGCGATCCTGATTGGCGAAGGCGGCCATAAAATCAAATCCATTGGTGCACGAGCACGATTGGAGCTTCAGGGCCTGCTTGAGCGAACCTGCCATCTTTTCCTGAACGTCAAGGAGCGGGCAGGCTGGGATGAAGAGAAGGCACGCCTGAGGGCGATTGGCCTCGAAGAGTAACAGGGTGGAAACGCTGTCAACGGGGCTTTTCATAAGAAGCCTCGTGTCTGACATCGCTTGTTCCCAGCCCTCTGCGTCTGTATGACAGGCGCAAAGTCACCACAAATCCAGCAAGAGACGGGCACGATGACCGAACAACGAGACAAAAGCCCCTCCTACAAACGTGTTCTGCTCAAGGTGTCAGGTGAAGCCCTGATGGGTAAGGGCTCGGGTGGAGTGGACCCGGAAATGGTGGACATGGTCGCCGCCGATATCGCCGCGGTTGTGGCGTCTGGTGTGCAGGTCTGCCTCGTTGTCGGTGGTGGCAACATTTTCCGTGGCCTGTCTGCAGCGGCACGTGGCATGGATCGTGCGCAGGGTGACTATGCCGGTATGCTGGCAACGGTCATCAACGCACTGATGCTCCAGAACGGTCTTGAACGTCAGGGGCTTGAGACACGCGTTATGACGGCTATCCAGATGGCCGCTATTGCTGAGCCCTATATCCGCCGTCGGGCAGTTCGTCACATGGAGAAGGGACGCGTTGTCATTTTCGCCGCAGGAACGGGTAACCCGTACTTCACGACGGATACAGCTGCTGCCCTGCGTGCCAACGAAATGGAATGCGACGCCGTGTTCAAGGGAACGCAGGTCGACGGCATTTATTCCGATGACCCACGTCGTAATCCAGATGCCGTGCGTTACGATCAGCTGACGTACATGGATGTTCTGGCACGTCAGTTGAATGTCATGGATGCTGCGGCAATCAGTCTTGCTCGTGAAAATAAATTGCCCATCGTGGTCTTCAACATGCATGCTCCGGGCGCGTTTGCAGCCGTTGTGCGTGGCGAAGGTCGCTTTACACGGGTTATCGAAGCAGGCTGATCGCCTCATTTTTAACGAACCTTTCAGGATATTCTCCTGAACTTACGTTGATTCAGAAAGGAACAGCTTAATGTCTGCTGACCTGAAAGACCTGATGGCTGACCTCACGCGCCGTATGGATGGTGCGATTGAGAGTTTGCGTCGTGACCTCTCTGGCCTGCGGTCTGGTCGTGCCAGCCCCAACCTGCTGGAGCCGATCCGGGTTGAAGCCTATGGCTCCGAAGTGCCGCTTTCTCAGGTGGGATCTATCGCTGTTCCGGAAGCTCGGATGCTGACGGTTTCCGTTTGGGATCGAACGCTGGTTGGTGCGGTGGAACGTGCCATCCGTGATGGTGGACTGGGGCTGAACCCTGCTGCAGATGGCCAGACGATCCGCGTTCCCATTCCGGTGCTGACGGAAGAGCGTCGTAATGAACTGGCTCGTGCAGCCAATCGTTATGCGGAAAACGGCAAGATCGCTGTGCGTGGTGTTCGTCGTGATGGCATGGAACAGACGAAGTCGCTCGAAAAGAAGGGTGACATCAGCCAGGACGACATGAAGTCCTGGACGGATTCCGTGCAGAAGCTGACAGACCAGTACGTCAAGAAAGTTGACGATATTCTCGCGGAGAAAGAACGCGAGATTAAACAGGTCTGATATTTTCGTTGACAATGGGATCTCTTCCTCAGGCCAGTACGCCTTCTCTTTCATCAAGAGAGGGGGAAGGCGCCGCTGTTCCCGTCCATGTCGCCATGATCATGGACGGGAATGGGCGTTGGGCGCGCTCGCGCAATCTGCCAGTTGCAGCCGGACACCGGAAAGGTGCCGAGGCTGTGCAGGATTGCGTTCGTTCGGCCATTCGTCAGGGCGTGCGTTATCTGACGCTTTACGCTTTTTCTTCGGAAAACTGGCGGCGGTCTGCTGAGGAAGTCGGTGATCTGACATCGCTCCTGCGTTTCTATCTGCGCCACAAGCTCAATGAATTGCATGAGCAAGGGGTGCGTTTGCGCGTTATCGGAGAACCTGAGCGGTTCGAAGGAGCGTTGCGCGAGGAATTGCGCCGTGCGGAAGCAAAGACTGCTTCCAACACGACCCTGACTCTGACGCTCGCCCTGTCCTATGGCGGGCGAGCCGATATTGTTCAGGCGGCACGACGTCTTGCGGATCAGGTTGCCAGTGGAACATTGGCATCGTCCGATATTACTGAGGAGCGTCTGGATCAGGCGCTCCAGACGTCCGATATGCCAGATCCTGATCTCGTTATTCGGACAAGTGGAGAATGTCGTCTCTCCAACTTTCTGCTCTGGCAGAGTGCTTACGCGGAACTGGTGTTCATGGACGTCTTGTGGCCGGATTTCGGGGAAGCTGAGTTTGTGCAGGCTCTCTCGCATTTTGCCGGACGGCAGCGCCGTTTTGGCGGTCGGCCAGCATGAGCGGATCTTCCCGGTGGTCTGATCTGAAGCTGCGTCTGACGTCAGCTGTCATTCTCGTTGTCGTTGCCGGGGGATGCCTCTGGCAAGGCGGCATGATCTATAACGCTCTCATCCTTCTGGCCATGTTCGGGCTGGTTTGGGAAGGGCTTACCCTCATCAAGCAGCCATTATACACCTGGCGGGGCGTCCTCCTTCTTCTCTGGCCGATGGTGTCAGGGGTTGCGGCCCTTCGCGGCGAGTGGAGCGGCGCATTCTGGATGGTTTGGCCAAGCCTCATTTTTGGTATTCCAGCCTGTATTCCTGTTGTCGTCTCCATTCTGGGCGGTCTCTCGTTCCTCTGGCTTCGACATTTGCCCTATGGTTTGGAGAGCGTTCTGTTCGTGCTGTGCGTTGTGATCGCCAGCGACAGTTTTGCTTATCTGACAGGCCGCATCTTTGGTGGCCCTAAACTGGCCCCTTCAATCTCTCCCGGAAAAACCCGCTCGGGCGCCATTGGCGGCCTGATTGGTGCGTCTTTTGCCGGGGGAATGGTGGCTTGGCTTTCTGAAGCAGGCTTTGTGGGTGGTGGTCTCCTGTGGGGGGCGGTTCTGGGTGTTTTCTCCCAGAGTGGTGATCTGCTTGAAAGTGCGGCCAAGCGTAGACTGAACGTCAAGGATTCCGGCCGTCTGATTCCAGGTCATGGCGGCCTGCTGGATCGTTTTGATGGCCTACTGGCTGCGGCACCGCTTGCCGCGCTTTTGTCACTGGCAGTTGCGGGGCAGGTGTTCTGGTCTGCCACTCCTGCGGATCTGATAGGCGGGTCTGCGCATCGTATCATTCCTCAGGGGGAATCTTCTCATGATTGACGGTTCTGTGACCAAGCCTCGGCGGATCAGCGTTCTGGGCAGTACAGGTAGCATCGGGACTTCGACGGTCGATCTACTCAAGCGGATAAGCAGCGATATTGAAGTGCGGGCGCTGGTCGGGGGGCGGAATGTTGCGCTTCTTGCGGAGCAGGCTCGTGAACTTCGCGCTGAAATTGCTGTCATTCACGATGAGAGCCTGCACGATGATCTGAAAGCACGGTTGGCAGGGAGCGGTATTCGCACCGCAGCCGGGCGTCAGGCCGTTATCGAGGCTGGTGCGATGGAAGCGGACTGGACCATGGCTGCCATCACAGGCGCAGCCGGTCTGGAGCCGACACTTGCTGCCGCGCGTAATGGTCATGCAATCGCGCTCGCCAACAAGGAAGCTCTCGTCTGTGCGGGCGATGTGATGCTTCGAGCTGTTGGCGAAGCTGGTGCGACGCTGCTTCCTGTTGACTCAGAGCATAATGCGATTGCCCAGGCTCTGGGTGGTTGTGACATGAGCACGGTCGAAAAGATCGTGCTGACAGCTTCAGGCGGCCCCTTCCGTCAGTCCACTCTGGAAGAGATGCGTGATGCGACGCTTGAAAAGGCTCTGAAGCATCCTACCTGGACGATGGGTGCGAAAATCACGATTGATTCGGCTTCCATGGCCAATAAGGGCCTTGAGGTTATTGAGGCCGCACGTCTGTTTGGTCTGACAGAAGACCGGATTGATGTTCTGGTGCACCCTCAGTCTGTGGTGCATGGGCTTGTTCAGTTCCGGGATGGCAGTCTGGTCGCGCAGATGGGGTCAGCAGACATGCGTATCCCTATTGCTCACACACTTGCGTGGCCTGATCGTATGGAAACCCCCTGTCAGCGCCTCGATCTGGCTGCCTTTGGTCGCCTCGATTTCGAGGCCCCAGATGAGACGCGTTTTATTCCCCTGCGCCTGGCCCGTCAGGTTCTCAGGGCAGGGGGAGCTGCACCGGCAGTCTTCTCAGCAGCCAATGAAGTAGCTGTCGACGCTTTTCTGAACCGTCGGATCGGGTTTCTTGGTATTGGTGAAACCATTGACAGCGCTCTTCAGGCCATGACGGAAAATCCTGAACTGACGACGCTGGATGAAGTCCTGGAATGGGATGCGCGTGGTCGGGCCTTGGCAGAAGAGCATATTCTTCGCGAAAACGGCCGACTGCGGAATACAGTAAGCGAGACTGCCCTGCATGCATGATTTTCTGCGTACCATTCTTGCCTATGTTCTAATTCTGGGCGTCCTCGTGTTCATTCACGAGCTGGGTCATTACCTTGCTGCCCGCTGGCGCGGTGTGAAGGTAGAGACGTTTTCGATTGGCTTTGGGCCGGCTCTTCGTCGGTGGCATGACAAATCCGGCACGGAATGGCGTCTGAGTGCGATTCCGCTTGGTGGATACGTCAAACCGCACGGGTTTGAAGGCCCTGACGATGCCACGGATGAGCAGAAAGCGGCCTGGATTCCTGGGCGTACCTTTCATGACAAGCCTGTCGGTTCCCGCGCATTGGTGATCGTGATGGGGCCTGTTTTCAATTTTCTGTTTGCGATTGTGGCGTTTACCCTGCTGTTCGCGACAGTGGGCAAGCCGCAGCTTCGTGGGGATATTTCCCAGGTCGTGGCAGGCAGTGCCGCAGAAAAGGCCGGTGTAAAAACGGGTGACGTCATTACCCGGATTGGCTCGCTTTCCATCTCTGGCCCTGAAGACGTCATGGGAACGGTGGCGGCTCGACCAGGAGCTGAGACCACACTTGAAGTGCGCCGCAATGGGCAGGATCTGACGCTTCCCGTTACGATTGGCAGTGTGAAGGCTGGGTCTCATCCGACAGGTGTTCTGGGGGTTGGTTTTGCCGCATCTCCGGGTAAACCGGTTTCTCCTGTCAAGGCTGCCGTCATGGGGGTCCAGGAAACATGGACCATGTCGGTACGGACGTTGCAGGGCGTCTGGCAGATCATCTCGGGGCAGCGCAGTGCAAGAGAGCTGGGTGGAACAATCCGAATCGCGCAGATCTCCGGACAGGTCGCCAGCTATGGCATGGCCAGTATTGTGTCGTTCATGGCGCTTCTTTCTATCAATCTTGGGCTGATTAATCTGTTTCCGATCCCGGTTCTCGATGGCGGACGACTGATCTTTTATGCCGTCGAAGCCATCAAGGGACAGCCGGTTTCACGCCGGGTGCAGGAAGTCAGCATGCAGGTCGGAATGGCGCTTATCGGCGCGCTTTTCCTCTTTTCAACAGTGAATGACCTCACGAATCTGGGGCTGTTTCACTGGATGTTTCACGCAGGAAGCTAATGTGAGATACGCCCGGTAACTCTTCGTGAGTGAAGGGAGATCTTGCATGGTGGGGGGATTTTCGGATACCTCCGCCAATGGCGTAGCGTGTCAGGCGCCTGCAAAAAATCTGTTACAAGGAAAACCGGTTTGTCAGGATCACGGTCAAGAGGTTCCCGGTCCCCGAACATGCGCTTGATGCTGCTGGCATCTGCATGTCTTCTCCCGACCGCTCTCGGTGTGGCGGAGGCCCGCTCTGCTCGTCAGCACCAGACATCAGGTGCAACCTCAGGCAACAACGTGATCCAGGCCATTTCGGTCACTGGTAACACGCGTATCGAGACCAGCACGGTTCTGTCGTACATGGTTGCCCAGCCAGGTGACTCGTTCAATCAGGACGATCTGGATCGCTCCCTGAAGACGCTTTATGCAACGGGCCTTTTCAAGGACGTCACCCTTCACCGCGAGGGCAATACTCTCCTGGTGAATCTGGTTGAGAATCCGATCGTCAATCGCATTGTCTTTGAAGGGAATCACGCCCTGAAGGATGAAGATCTCCGCAAGGAAATCAGTCTTCGTCCCCGTGCAGTGTTTTCCTCACAGACCACGGCTGCTGATCGCCAGAAGATCCTGAACCAGTATGCGGGCAAGGCGCGTTTCGGGGCGACTGTAACGCCACAGATCATCAAGCTTTCTCATAACCGCGTGGATGTCGTCTTCAAGATCAACGAGGCTCAGCAGACGCTGATCCATAAGATCGTCTTTGTTGGCAATCATGCGTTCAGTGAAGCCCGTCTGGCTCAGGTGATTTCGTCCAAAGAGAACACCTGGTATCGCTTCTTCTCATCTTCTGATGAGTATAATCCTGAGCGTATCAAGTATGACGCAGAGTTGCTGCGCCGCTTTTACCTTCATAACGGATTTGTCGATTTCCACATGATCGACGCGACGGGCGAGCTTTCTCCCGATCACAAGTCGTTCTACGTGACGTTCACCGTTCATGAAGGCGAGCAGTATCGCATCGGCAAGATGGACGTTCGTTCAAGTGTGCGTCGCGTCACGCCGGAAATGATGCGTAAGCACATCGAGCTGTTCAAGCATCAGATCTATGACGGCACTGCCATCCAGCATAACACGACGAACATGCAGGAGTGGTTGCAGGCTCAGGGGCATCCGTTTGCGATGGTGCGCTCTGAAATTGCCCGTAATCCGGAAAAGCGGATTGTTGACCTTCTGTTCGATGTGACTGAAGGGCCGCATGTGTATGTCGAGCGTATCGACATCAACGGCAATACCATCACCCGGGATAACGTGATCCGACGCAACCTGCCCATGGCAGAGGGCGACCCGTACACCCCGTTTGACAAGAAATATTCCAAGCTGGCCCTTCAGGACCTCGGATATTTCAGCACGGTGTCTGTTGATCAGACGCAGGGCTCCGCTCCTGATCGTGTGAACGTGTCTGCCAACGTGGTCGAGAAGCCGACCGGTGAGTTCTCACTGGGTGGTGGTTACTCCACAGACGTTGGTGTGCTGGGTAATGCGTCCATCAAGCAGCACAACATGCTTGGCACGGGTATCGACGCTGGTATCTCGGGTACGGTTGCGTACTATGAGAAACAGGCTGACATCTCCATTACGGATCCGTACTTCCTGAACCGTAACCTGGTTGCTGGTGCTGACTTCTACTTCATCCAGAATAACTACCAGACGTATCAGAGCTATAAAGAATCCCAGTATGGTATGAGCCTGCGTCTTGGATATGCGTATAACCGCTATCTGTCGCAGTCCTTCAGCTACACGCTGGTCGATCGTCAGGTTGGCAACTTCTATGATGCGAAGACTGTGGCTGAGAACCCGGATTACATTGAATGGGTTCCATCCAAGTATGTCCGTGACTCAGCTGGCTGGTCTGTTCTCTCGCAGCTCAGCACCTCTCTGACGTATGATCGCCGTGATCGACGCATGAATCCTCATGACGGGTACATGATGAAAGTCGGTGGTGATTTTGCTGGTTTGGGCGGCGATGCGAAGTACTATCGCGTCAAGGCTGACGGTGCATATTATCTGCCACTAGACCAGCTTACAGGTAGCCACGACTGGACCCTTCAGTTCAAGGGTGGCGTCG
The DNA here is from genome assembly GCF_018812085.1 of Gluconobacter sp. P5H9_a. Taxonomy (NCBI): domain Bacteria; kingdom Pseudomonadati; phylum Pseudomonadota; class Alphaproteobacteria; order Acetobacterales; family Acetobacteraceae; genus Gluconobacter; species Gluconobacter sp. P5H9_a. The sequence continues at coordinate 57,241 of NZ_JACRVW010000005.1, read as the reverse complement.
GTTACATGGGCGACTGGAGTGACTCCGGGCGCCGTAACATCATCGATAACTTCTACCTGGGTGGTGAAAACCTGCGAGGCTTCTTGCAGGGTGGTGTTGGCCCGCGTTCGGGGCATATCTGCACCACCGCACAGCGGACTTCGAGCGGATCTTGCCCGACACTCGCCTATCTCCCACGGGCAGGTCAGGAAGATCTGTTGGGTGGCCGTTTCATGTATACGGCTTCTGCACAGCTTAACTTTCCGATGCCAATGGGTGACGATCTTGGAATTTCCGGTCGTTACTTTGTGGACGCGGGTAGTCTTTCCAGTGTTCGCGTGAAGCAGAAATATACGGATTACTCACGCCGCGACCAGTCTGGCTACGAATACACCCCGATCACGGGTGACACCATGATCCCGCGTGTTTCCACGGGCCTTGGTATCTCCTGGAAGAGCCCATTCGGCCTTGTGAACATTGATGGTGCCATACCGCTGCGTAAGGAAAAGGGCGATCGTCTTTACCCGCTGCGCTTTGGCTTTGGGCAGCAGTTCTAAGAACTGCGTGTCTGACTTCGAGCTCCAAGCACTTCCATCCCCTTTCCCAGAGGTGGTTATGACCTTTATTTCCCTGATGCGCCCGGCCTCGGTCGGTGCGCTTCTGGCTGCGACGGTTCTTGCTGTTGCACCCGCTGCTCACGCCCAGGCCGCCAACAACGGTGGATGGTTTGTTCCCAAGGCCGCACATCCGGATGCACCGGCTGCTGCACGTCCGGCACCTCGCCGCAGTGTGCCCATGGCTGAGGCGCCTGTTGAAGACGAGCAGGCTGCTCCGAATGCACAGCAGGCTCCCCCGGTTCTGCCGTTGCCGCCGATCCCTAATCCGCCAACTGTTGCGAAGGGCGCTGCGCCACCAGCTGCAGTCATTGGTGTGATCAATGTTCAGGCTGTCATGCAGATGTCGTCTGCTGCGCAGGAGATCCAGCAGGTTCTTGGCGCACGTCGTGACAAGCTGGCACAGGCTGTGCAGCGTGAAGAGGGTGCCTGGCGTGGTGAGCAGCAGAAGCTGCAATCCGAAGCCCGCAGTCTTACGGCTGACCAAATCCAGCTTCGTGAACGCCATCTTCAGGAGCGTCGCGCCAAGGATCAGCGCGATTTTGGCAATCAGGCTCGCATTGTTCAGGAAGCCGCGCAGGTCGCCTTTCACCAGATCGAGCGTGAGCTTGAGCAGGGCAACGGCATCATTGCTGCCGTTGCTGGCGCGCATAACATGAACCTTGTTCTGCATGCCGAGCAGGTTGTGCTGCACGTGGGTGAGCAGGACATCACGGAAGAAGTGGCGAACCAGCTGAACAAGACGCTGCCGCACGTGTTTATTCCTGACGAAGGCGTTGATCCTGAGCAACTCGCCAAGTCTGGCAAGATGCCAACGACGGCAGACGAACAGCGTGCGCCGCAGGGTCCTGAACAGGCAGCGCCAGCTTCGGCTCCCGCGCAGCCTGAGTCCGTTCTCCGGCAGCATCACTGAGGCCTGATCCCGTGGCTGATAAGGTACTCACCGAAAACCGACCTGGTGATGAGCGCTTCTTCCTGAGAGCTGGACCTTTCGGTCTGGCTCATCTTGCGGAAGTATCGGGAAGCGAGGTTCGTCCTGCTGCTGAAGGGCAGGAGGATCCAGTCAGTTTCCGCGGGGTTGCCCCATTGCACGTTGCGGGACCGGAAGACGTGAGTTTTCTGGATAATCGCCGCTACCTGCCTCTTCTGGAAAAAACGCGTGCAGGGGTGGTCATTCTTGCGCCGGCTTTTGCCGACAAGATGCCAGCACATACGGCGGGCCTTGTCTGCAAAACGCCCTACCTTGCATGGGCCCGCATTGCAGCGCTCTTTCATCCCGCACCCTCATCGACGGGTGTTCGCCATCCTTCGGCCTACGTTAGTGAAACGGCTGAGATTGGTGAGAATGTTGAGATCGGGGCTTTCGCTGTCGTTGAAGACGGCGCGAAAATTGGCCCGGGTACGCTGATTGGTGCCCATGCCGTGATTGGCCGAAGCGTCGAGATCGGTGAGCGTTGCCGCATTGGCAGCCATGTCAGTCTGACGCACGCCCGTGTCGGGAACCGGGTAACATTGTATCCCGGCGCCCGCATTGGTCAGGACGGATTTGGTTTTGCTGTCGGCCCTGCTGGTTTCGAGACCGTGCCGCAGCTTGGTTTGGTGGTCATTGAGGACGACGTTGAGATCGGGGCTAACTCGACGATTGATCGTGGTTCGATGCGCGATACGGTCATTGGAGCAGGTACGCGGATCGATAATCTGGTTCAGATCGGACACAATGCCCAGCTTGGAAAATGCTGCATTGTTGTTTCGCAGGCTGGTATTTCCGGCTCGACCGAACTGGGCGATTTCGTCACGATAGCCGCTCAGGCTGGCCTGATCGGTCATATCAAGATTGGTGACAAGGCCCGTGTTGGGGCTCAGTGCGGTGTCATGTCTGACGTGGATGCGGGAGCGGATGTGATCGGCAGTCCCGCCATGCCCTTCCGGGAATTCTTCCGGAACGTAGCCACTTTGCGGAAGCTCTCCCGTAAAAGCGGCGACTGACCTGCCCGGTGACGGATGGTATCCCGTAGCCAGTTTTGCTAAGGGAGGCCATCCGCACTGCTCGGAGAGCAGAAAACTGACAAAATTTTCCCTTAGAAGGGCATGGTGAACAAAATGGATCGAGTGGACGCTCCGGCTGAAAAGACGACCCCGGCAGAAGGGGCTTCGGGAACGCATCAGGTTCCTGAGAGCATCGACATTCTGCAGATCATGCAGGCGATCCCTCATCGCTATCCTTTCCTGCTGATTGATAAGATGCAGGAAATCAAGGCTGGTGAGTCCGCTGTTGGCATCAAGAATGTCACGGTGAACGAGCCCTTCTTTCAGGGGCACTTTCCTTCTCATCCGGTGATGCCGGGCGTTCTGATCATCGAAGCCATGGCTCAAACAGCTGCGACACTTGTGGTCCTGACGCTTGGCAAGGCTTTCGAAGGAAAGCTGGTGTATTTCATGACCATTGAAGGCGCCAAGTTCCGCCGTCCGGTCGGGCCGGGTGATCAGCTTCGTATTGAAGTGGTCAAAGAGCGGTCGCGGGCGAATGTCTGGAAATTCAAGGGCATTGCACGTGTTGACGGCGTTGCCGTTGCAGAGGCAACCTTCAGTGCCATGATCATGGGCTGAACTGATGCAGATTGCAGGAAAACGATCCGATAGCGCTGAGATTCATGCGACTGCTCTTGTCGATGAACGTGCCCGAATTGGGGAAAATGTTCGCATTGGTCCGTGGTGCATCGTCGGGCCTCATGTGACACTTGGCGACGGTGTGCACCTGCATGCTTCGGTGATTGTCGACGGGCACACGACCCTGCGTGAGGAAGTGGAAGTCTATCCGTTCGTCACGATCGGGATGGCACCGCAGGACCTCAAATATGCTGGTGAGCCGACACTTTGTGAGATCGGCGCGAAAACCATCATCCGTGAAAACGTCACCATTCATCGTGGAACGGCGCAGGGACATGCTCTGACGAAAATCGGTGCGTCCTGTTTGATCATGGCGAATGCTCATGTGGCGCATGACTGTGTTCTCGGTGATCGTGTGATTATCGTGAACAATGTTGTCATGGGCGGTCATGTCGAGATTGCTGACGATGCCAAGGTCATGGGATCAGCAGCGCTCCATCAGTTCGTGCGCATTGGTCGCGGCGCTGTTGTTGGTGGCGTTTGCGGTGTCGAGATGGATGTCATCCCCTACGGAAGCGTTCTCGGAAACCGCGCCCGCTTGGTCGGTCTGAATTGGATCGGATTGAAGCGGTCTGGTGTGGGCCCGGAAGAAATGCAGGCCATGCGTCGCGCCTTTCGGACACTCTACCCTCGGCATGGCAGTACGGAGGTTGTGCTGGAAGCCCGCATTGCAGATGTACGGCGGGAGTATGGTCATTTGCCGCGTATTGCTGAGATGCTGGACTTTATGGAAGCGCCAAGCCGACGTGGTCTGACACGTGTGGCCCGCAATGAGGGGCTTTCCGAAACCGAAGGAGCCTGAGCGTGATGGGGGCAGGTTGCGTCGGTATTCTGGCCGGGGCTGGCCCCTTGCCTGCGAAGGTTGCGGCGGCGGCTCTGGAAAAAGGGAAGTCGGTGTTCGTGGTTGGATTCCGTGATTTTGCGGACATGGCCCGTCTGGCACCTTATCCACATGAAATCATCCGCCTTGCTGCTGTAGGAGAAATCCTGACAGCCTTAAAAAAGCATGGATGCCGGGAGCTCGTTCTGATCGGGCCCGTTCGGCGCCCAGCATGGCGTGACTTACGCCCGGACGCAGAAGGCGCCCGTATTCTCGCGCGTCTGGGGCGCGCTATTTTCCTTGGAGACGATGGGCTGCTCGGAGCGGTCGTGCGTGTTCTCGGGGAGGAAGGGTTCATCGTTCGCGGTGCCCATGAATTCCTGGATCATGCGACCGGAAGAAGCGGGACGCTTGGCCGTGTTGTGCCGGACGAACAGGCGCGTCAGGACATAGCACGTGGTGTTCAGGTGCTGCGGGCCATGGCTGCGCTGGATATCGGGCAAGGGTGTGTCGTTCAGAGCGGTCTGGTTCTGGCTGTCGAAGCTCTCGAGGGCACGGATGCCATGTTGGGGCGCTGTGGCAAACTGATGCAGGCTGGCAGTGGTGGCGTCCTTATTAAAATGCCCAAAAGCGGACAGGACCTGAGGGCAGATATGCCGACAATAGGCCCTGAGACGCTGGAAAATGCGGCCCGGAACGGATTGCGGGGCGTCGCGTTTCAGCCTGGTGTCACGTTGTTGACAGACCCTGACCGCTGCGTCGCCTTGGCGGACCGGTACGGGCTATTCCTTTACGGGCTGACAAGCGAAGATCTGAAAGAAGAAAAATGAGCACATTTCTGCACACGATGGTTCGTATTCGAGACATTGATCGCAGTCTGGCGTTCTACAGCCTTCTTGGCATGAAAGAGCTGCGCCGCAAGGAAGTTCGTGAAGGCCGTTACACGCTCGTTTTTATCGGATTCGCTGATAACGAGAATGGACAGGCCGAAATTGAACTGACCTATAACTGGGATCAGGAAACGGATTACGACGTCGGCACTGGCTTCGGCCATTTTGCGATTGGCGTGCCAGATGTGGCCGCGCTTGTAGAGGCTGTTCGGATTGGTGGCGGCAAAGTGACCCGTGAAGCCGGGCCACTGAAATTTGGCACGATCACCATTGCCTTTGTGGAAGATCCAGACGGCTACAAGATCGAGCTTATTGAGAAGAAGTAGGCTTCTTCACGAGGCGCAGTGCTTTTTCCAGCGCCTCGACAATTGTTCCTGCATGTTTTCTGACGGATTCGTCTGAATGGGATGTCAGGATGTCTGCACACAGCATCGCCGGGGAGAGGGCATTTCGCAGATCATGTCGAAATGCCTTGGAGTCGTCAGTTGATGACGGTGGTGGAGCGGGATTCTGGCTCATATCCTTAAGTTCCTGAGGGTGTAGCATTGACAGGGGAGGGTCGGGTGAGTACAAGCCCGGGTCTCATTCACCGGGCGTTTCGTGCGCCCGATCGACGCGGATGTCCAGAGAGGCGTCTGCATGGTTTTAAAGGATCGATGTCATGAAGCGCACGTATCAACCCTCCAAGCTGGTTCGTAAGCGTCGTCACGGTTTCCGTGCACGTACTGCTACAGTCGGCGGCCGCCGCGTGCTGGCAAACCGTCGCACCAAGGGCCGCTCGAAGCTCTCCGCCTGAGCCGGAACCACACAGCTGGCCGCCTGAAAAAGCGGCCGCAGTTTCTGCGTGTTGCCGGTAAGGGGCGTAAAGTCGCTACCCCGGGAATGGTTGTGCAGATGCTGCAGGATGATAGCCAGCCTGATAGCCGTGTCGGCTTTACCGTCACGAAAAAGGTTGGAAACTCTGTCATCCGTAACCGCACAAAACGCCGCCTCCGTGAGGCGCTGCGTCTTGTAGCGCGTGAGGACGGTCTTCCTTCGGGAGACTTTGTCCTGATCGGCCGCGATGGTACGCGCCGACGAGAATTTCCCCTTCTTCAGGATGATCTTCGTAAAGCGCTCCGCAAGGGCCTGGAAAAATGACACGCCTTTTCAATAAGGCTGTCACTGTTTTCCTGCTTGCGTTGATTGACGCTTACAAGCTCTTCATCAGTCCCTATCTGGGCCGAAACTGTCGTTTTGAACCCGGGTGCAGCACCTATGCCATGATGGCGATCAAGGGGCATGGGCCTGTTCGGGGCGGCTGGCTGGCATTGAAGAGAATCCTCCGATGTCACCCCTGGTCAAAAGGGGGATGTGACCTCCCGCCCGAGGCTCATCGGCATTAAAAACGCGTGCGCCTATTGTTTTGGTAACGGTTTTCGGCCACTTGAGGCTCAGCATTCCTCCGTTAGAGACGAAAGACCGGCATCAGCCCGATGGAAATCAAGCGCATCATTGCGGCCATTATCCTCTCGGCCCTCATCCTGATCGGTTTCGACTATTTCATGCCGAAACCCCGTCCGGACAGTCATCCGGCTGTGACGCAAACCACTGCGACACAGTCTCCGTCCACTCCGGCTGTTGCTGGTCCGGCTCAGGGCTCGCCTGAACCGGAAGTGGTCGCTCGTCGCATTGCGATTACCAGCGACGACGTGCAGGGCTCCCTGAACCTCAAGGGTGCGCTTCTGGATGATGCGGTGCTGACGAAGTACCGTGCCACTCTTGCAAAGGACAGTCCGCTTGTCCGTCTGCTGGACAAGCCCGGCAGCGAGCATCCGAACTTCTTCGTAATTGGCTGGAGCAACGCTCCGGGGTCCAATGCGAAGGTTCCGGATCTGAACACGGTCTGGACCAGTGCGGACGAGGCCCTCTCTCCGGGTCACCCGGTCACGCTGACATGGGATAACGGCGAAGGTCTGATCTTCTCGATCCACCTTTCAGTTGATGAGCATTATATGTTCTCGGCTGTGCAGTCGGTGGAGAATCATTCCTCCCAGCCTGTTGCGCTGCTTCCGTTCCAGCGGGTGCAGCGTGACTATCAGGCTCCGGAAGGTTTCTGGACGGCACATGAAGGTCCTATTGCCGTCATGGACGGTCGCCTGAACGACGAGACCTACAAGAACGTTCGTAAGGGTGCTGAGCATCCTGATCACACGTTCTGGGCCAAGGGTGGCACAGGTGGCTGGGGCGGTATCAGCGACAAGTACTGGCTGACGGCCGTTGCACCTGACTCCACGTCTTCTGTGACGGCAAGCTTTGCTTACGTTCCGGAAAATGCAGGGTCCTATCGTATCGGCTTCGTATCTCAGGCTCCGCAGCAGATCATGCCGAATGGCACTGTTACGCAGACGAGCCATCTTTTTGCTGGTGCAAAGGTGCCAAGCCTTCTGCAGGCTTACAGCAGCAACCTGCACATTACGGATCTCGACAAAGCCATCGACTTTGGCTGGTTCAGCTTCCTGACACGCCCGATCCTGTACCTGCTGCACTGGCTGTATCTGCATCTGGGCAATTTCGGTCTGGCGCTGATGGCGCTGACACTGATCGTCAAGATTGTGCTCTTCCCGCTGGCCTCCAAAGCGGCAGGGTCTTCTGCGCGCATGCGTCTGCTGGCTCCGAAGATCAAGGAGATCCGTGAGAAGAACAAGGACGACCCGATGGTGATGAACCAGAAGGTCATGGCGCTCTACCGCGAAGAGGGTGTTAGCCCTGCAAGTGGGTGCCTTCCTGTTCTGATCCAGGCTCCGATCTTTTTCTGCCTCTACAAGATGCTGAACATCAGCATTGACGAGCGTCATGCCCCGTTCTTCGGCTGGATTCACGATCTGTCCGTCCCAGATCCGACGAACATCTTTAACCTGTTTGGTCTGATCCCCTTCGACCCGACGGTGTATTTCTCCTTCCTGCACGTCAGCATCTGGGGAGCTGCATTGGGCGTGACTTTCTGGCTGCTCCAGCGCCAGACAATGGTCAGCATGGACCCGGCTCAGGCCCGCATCATGCAGTTCATGCCGCTGGTCTATGTGTTCGTGATGTCCAACTTCCCGGCCAGCCTTCTGGTTTACTATACGTGGAACAACCTGCTGACATTCGCCCAGCAGTCCTTCATTCAGAGCCGTGCCAAGCTGCCGGTTCCTGTTACTAAAAGTGGACGCTGAGACACCATGAAAGAAGCTGCTGGCCCTCCTACCCCTGAACAGATCGAAGACGGTCGTCTGCTCTTCGCAGGGGAGTGCGAGTTCTTTTTTGGTTCACAGAAGATCGACCAGCTTCCGCCGGTCGGTCGGCCGGAAGTTGCTTTTGCCGGGCGTTCTAATGTTGGCAAATCCAGCATCATCAACGCCCTGACCGGGCGTCGTGCGCTGGCGAGAGCATCTTCGGAGCCGGGGCGCACCAAGCAACTCAACTTCTTCAATCTCGCGGACCGCATTTCTCTTGTGGATATGCCCGGTTACGGTTTCGCGAAGGCTGCAAAATCGGTCAAGGAAGACTGGCAGAACATGATGTTCGCCTATCTTCGTGGACGGACCACGCTGGCCCGCGTTATTCTGCTTCTGGATGCACGGATTGAGATCAAGCAGTCCGACAGGGACGTTATGGATCTGCTGGGGCGTGCGGCTGTGGTGTTCCAGATTGTTCTGACCAAGTGCGATCAGGTTCGGCCGACGGCACTGAAAGCCAAAATTGCGGAAGTTGAAGCGCTCGCGCTCAAACAGGCTGCGGCCTACCCGCGGATTGTCTGCACCAGCAGTCAGACCGGGGAAGGCATTGAAGATCTTCGGGCAGAGATTGCCCGTTTCGCAGATCCTGTTCAGACCTCAGGGGAAGGAGATGTCCGGCCATGAGCAAAAAGACCCACAGTGAAAAATTGCCGGAAATTCCCCCGGCCGTGAATATGGATGATGCCCAGCAGCAGGCTGCTATTCTGGCGAGTGCACTGCCATTTCTGCGCCGTTATGCCGGTGACACGATCGTTGTGAAATACGGCGGTCATGCAATGGGTGAGGGCAAGCTGGCCAGCGCATTTGGATATGACATTGCACTTCTGAAGCTCGTCGGGATCAATCCGATCGTTGTGCATGGCGGTGGCCCGCAGATCAGCTCCATGCTGGATCGTCTCCACATCCGCTCACAGTTTGTGGATGGTCTGCGCGTTACGGATAGTGCCATGGTCGATGTGATCGAGATGGTTCTGGCTGGAAGTGTGAACAAGCAGGTTGCGCAGCTCATCAACAGTGCTGGTGCTATGGCTGTTGGAATTTCGGGCAAGGATGGAAGTCTCATCCAGGCTCGTAAACTGACCCGCACGCGGCGTGATCCGGATAGCCAGATCGAGAGTATTATCGATCTTGGTTTCGTGGGACAGCCGGAGAAGATTGATCCGCGCGTTCTTTATGCTTTGCTCGGATCAGGCCTTATTCCTGTCATTGCGCCTGTGGGTGCGGGCGAAAATGGCGAAACCTACAATATCAATGCCGATACGGCAGCAGGTGCCATTGCCGGTGCAGTTCATGCATCTCGCCTGCTGATGCTGACGGACGTTCCGGGTGTGCTGGATCGTGACGGCAAGCTGATTGAAGAGCTGAGTGCGGAAGAAGCACGTAATCTCATCAAGGATGGCACGATCTCCGGAGGGATGATCCCGAAGGTTGAGACCTGTCTGGATGCTGTGCAGAGCGGTGCCAAGGCCGCAGTTATTCTTGACGGTCGTGTTCCTCACACTTGCCTTCTGGAACTCTTTACCAGAGCAGGCCCCGGCACTCTTATCAAAGCCTGATCTGGCTTATGGCGCTTCGTGTGAGAAGCGCCATTTTTTTTGCTCTTCTTCTCCGGTCTGGAGGGCTTGACTGGCTCTTGCCAGAAGATCATCTGCCGTGTTTTCCGGATCGTTCGCTTCTCGGCACATTAGTCCGATGTGTAGTGGAAGGTGCACAGGTGGGTTTATCAGGATCGGGATGCCATGCGCCGTCATCCGTTCGGCACGCTCGGCCATGGCAAAACGGTCCCCTCCATCCAGCCAAAGCGCAAACATGTTGCCGCTGAGCCGGGCAATAGCGTCTGTCGGACGCACGGCCTTGCGGAGTAAAGCAATGCATTGTGTGAGCGCGTCTTCTCCTGCCTGAAATCCATGCGTTTGGGTTATTTCGCTCAAGCCGGGAACATGCGCGATCATGAGGGTCGCCGCGAGGCAGTCTCGATCCAGGCGCGGAATGCGCCGCTCCATTTCCTGTTTCAAGCCTTCCCAGTTCAGAAGGTTGGACGAGAGATCATAGTGAGCGCCCTTCAGGACGTTTCTGTGAAGCCCTTCAACATCCTGCAACGTCGCAATGACTGTCAGCAGAGTGCAAAGAAGCTCAGTTTCATCTGCTGACCATGATGTTTTTCTCCAGCATAGAAGGCCAATGAGGGCTTGGCTCCTGATGGGCTCGCAGATCAGTAGCGCATGATGGACATCTGAGGAAAACTGGATGACGCGTTCCTCGAGCATGAACCCAGATTTCTGTAGTTCCCCTTGAAACCCTTCGGGAAGAGGGGCGGACTGATGCAAGGCCACGCTATGATCGGAAGGTGTAAAGGCGCTGAAGAGCAGGCAGTCCGCTTCAAGCGCTTCCTGTACCTTGGTGAGGGCTGCTGCGATGCCAAGTCGGGGAAGAACGGCGCTGCGCATGCAGGACAGGCTCTCTCTCAGGAGCTGAAAGGTTTGATGGGAAGTCGGCTCCGCCACCGGAGGGGGAGGGCTTTTCAGGCCAATGTCATGCATTGCCGCAAAGGATCCATGATTTTGCGGCTGAACGTGCCGCATCGTTGAAGCGATAAATGTGCTGCGTCGTGAATCGATGTGAGAACACGGTCTGGCGCCTTTGGCTTTCCGGATCTTTTTCGGAGACGAAAGAGCTTGGATTTTTCATAGGATCAAAAGGTAAACAAAGCCTTAACGTTGGTCTGGATGATGCTCACAGGGAAAGAGCCGTTGACAGTCGGGACCGGGGACCGCATGGTCCGGCGGTTTTCTGCTCCTTTTCCGGATTGGTCCTGATGCCTCACGATACGCTCCGCACCGCTATTGACGCTCTTTGGGAGCGTCGCGCTACTCTGAACGCCCAGACTGAGGGAGAGGACCGCGAGGTCGTCGAAACCGCTCTCAAAGGGCTGGACGCTGGTACGCTGCGTGTTGCCGAGCCGAGCGAAGATGGCTGGGTTGTCCATGAATGGCTGAAGAAGGCTGTTCTGCTCTCATTCCGTCTGTACGACAGCCGCGTGATGGTGGGTGGATGTGGCGGTCAACCTGCTTTCGATAAGGTTCCGCTGAAGTTTGAAGGCTGGGATCAGTTCCGGTTTGCTGAAGCCGGTTTCCGTGCTGTTCCAGGTGCCATTGTTCGTCGCTCCGCGTTCATTGCGCCGAATGTTGTGCTGATGCCGAGCTTCGTGAACGTGGGTGCGCGTGTAGATAGCGGCACGATGGTCGACACCTGGGCAACGGTTGGTTCCTGCGCCCAGATTGGCAAGAACTGCCATATCAGCGGTGGTGCAGGCATCGGTGGCGTTCTTGAGCCGCTTCAGGCTGCTCCAGTCATTATTGAAGATGACTGCTTCATCGGTGCCCGTTCGGAAGTTGCTGAAGGCGTGATCGTGGAGAAGGGCTCCGTCCTGTCCATGGGCGTGTTTATCGGTGCCTCTACGAAGATTGTGGACCGTGCGACGGGTGAAATCTTCATGGGACGTGTGCCAGCTTATTCCGTGGTTATTCCGGGGACGCTGCCTCCGAAGGAGCCAGGTCAGCCGTCCCTCGCATGCGCTGTGATCGTAAAGCGCGTTGACGAGCGTACCCGCTCCAAGACGTCCATCAACGAACTGCTGCGCGACTGATCCATGCCGTCCCCATCTTTTCCGACTGATCCTGTTGCTCTTGCACAGGATCTGATCCGCTGTCAGTCCGTCACACCAGCCGATGACGGGGCACAGGCTCTTCTGGCATCGGTGCTGGAAGGGATGGGGTTTGAAGTAGTCCATTTGCCGTTCGGACCAGCGGACGCTCCGACGCCGAATTTTTACGCTAAAATTGGTACTGGCCGTCCGTCTCTCTGCTTTGCGGGTCATACGGATGTTGTTCCCCCTGGTGAAGGGTGGGCACACGATCCTTTTGCAGCGCAAATTCAGGATGGGCGACTGTATGGCCGCGGGATCGCGGACATGAAAGGCGGCGTGGCCTGCTCGGTGGCAGCCATCGCACGTTTTCTTCAGAACAGTACCCTCAAGGGGTCAATCTCCCTGCTGATTACGGGTGATGAGGAAGGCCCGGCTCATTTCGGTACGAAGCCTGTCATTGAATGGCTGGCGGCTCGAAATGATGTGCCTGATTTCTGTCTGCTCGGAGAGCCCACAAATCCTTCGGCTCTGGGGGATACGATCAAGATTGGTCGTCGGGGCAGCATGAATGCAGAGATCGTGGTTCGGGGCGTGCAGGGGCACGTTGCCTATCCGCATCTGGCCGATAACCCCATCCACCGTCTCCTTCCGGCACTCGGTGAACTGACCGAACGCTGCCTAGATGAGGGAACGGAATGGTTCTCCCCGTCGTCATTGCAGGTCACGAGCGTTGACGTCGGCAATCCTGCGACGAACGTCATTCCTGCCGAGGCCAAGGCGCGCCTGAACATCCGGTTCAATGACTGTCATACTGGTGCGGCCCTGTCTGAGTGGATCCGCGAAGTTATCTCTCGTCATGCACCTGACAGCGAAGTTACGGTTTCCATCAGTGGGGAGGCGTTTCTGACGCAGCCGGGACCGGCAGTTCAATGTCTTGAGCGGGCTGTTCAGGATGTGACAGGGCGGCAGCCGAAACTCGATACGGGCGGAGGAACGTCTGATGCGCGCTTCATTTCGCAATACTGTGCTGTAGCAGAGTTCGGTCTGGTCGGAGCGACAATGCATAAGCGGGACGAGCATGTTGATGTCTCGACTCTTGAAGATCTGACGCAGATCTATCTGACGTTCATGGAAAGATTTGGCCTGTGACTCCAGACCGTCCAACCGGTATTCCCCCGATTGGAGGAATGAGCATTCCACTGGGTGTCTGGCTGCTGGGGCGCGGACGTGCGGTGGGGATCAACTGTTTCTCCCCTGGGGTTCAGCCGCTGATGGCGGCTCTGGCACCCACCATTGCCATAACCCTCATCGAACTGATCAGTGTCTTCCTGTTGCCCGCGGATCAACGGGAATTGCAGGCCATACGCGCACTGGTTCAGTTGGTTTGTCCCTTACTTCAGCTCGTCGTCTCGGAACGCTATGCCGTGTTTGTCGGCCGGAAAGGCTTGTGGACCCGGTATGCGACGGCCTCGCTCTGGTGTGCGTGGCTACCGGTTATCATGATGATCATGGCGGAAGGCATCATGAGGATCATCATGCCTGCTGCTGCCTCGTCTTCTGCCGCGCTGGCTGGTGTCGCAGTGGGTGTGTGGCTCTATAGCCTGTGGCTGACCTGGTATGTCACGCGTGTTGGGCTTGTGATGACGGCATGGCAGTCTGTCATCATGACGGTGTTGCAGACGGTCAGCGTATTCCTTCTGATCGGCCTGCTGTTGCTGGTCCCACCGCATTACAACGCAATAGCGGATCTGTTTGGGGCACCCTGAACTTAGGCGAACGGATCTTCCGGATAGCCGACGCCTGTGAGGCAGAGGCCATCTGGTGGAGAGGTTGGTCCGGCTGCGCAGCGGTTCCGGGCTTCCAACACTTCGCGCATTTTTTCTGGCGGCCACTGGCGAGAGCCAACCATGACCAGAGAGCCGACCATATTTCGGACTTGATGGTGCAGGAACGAGCGTGCCTTCGTGTTCACGATAACCAGTTCGCCTTCCCGGTGAATGGTCAGAACATCAAGAGTGCGGACGGCACTTCTGGCCTGACAGGCGATGGCTCGAAATGATGTAAAGTCGTGCGAGCCCAGAAGGTAGTTCGCGCCTTCCTGCATCAGGTCTACATCCAGCACGCGCTTGACGTGCCAGACGTGTGTCTCCTGCAAGGCTGGGCGCGCCTGACGGTTCAGGATCTTGAACTGGTAGCTGCGCCAGATGGCGGAGAAACGTGCGCTCCAGTCCAGGCTGACCTGTGCGGCCTCCAGAACTACAACCCTGTGAGGCTTGAGGTAATAACCCATGCCATCGCGGATCTGGCGCCCGTTGATCTTGGCGTCGCCCGGGAAATCGATGTGAATGACCATTCCGGAGGCGTGGACACCAGCATCGGTGCGGCCTGCGGTGATGCTGGAGACCGGACGATTTCCAACAAGCCGAGACGCTGCCGCCTCAATGAGGCTCTGGATAGAGACGCCGTCTTGCTGTTTCTGCCATCCCACAAAGCCCGTCCCGTCATATTCGAGACGTAACGCCCAGCGGGAGATATCCATTTCAGTCAAAGCGTGTGCCTGCCGGAATTTCTTGTCCGCGTACGAAATCTGCAGCGTCCATCATGCTGCGTCCTGGCCTCTGAATACGGTCAATGCGCAGTGCGCCGGTGCCGCAGGTAATGGTCAGAGCATCATCCAGTGAGCTACCGGCAACAGGCCCTGCAATTTCTGGACGTGGGGTAGCTGCGCCAATTTTAAGGACGACACCATTTAGCATCGTGAATGCGCCGGGCCATGGTGTCAGCCCCCGAATTTGGCGATCGATGTCCTCGCAGGACCGTGACCAGTCGATACGCCCGTCTTCGCGCTTCAACATATGTGCGTATGTCACACCCTCTTCAGGCTGTGGCACAGCCCGAGGCTGCTCACTCAGTGCTCGAATAATCAGCCTGCCGCCAATTTCCGCCAGACGATCGTGGAGCGTGCTGGCGGTGTCTGACAGACTGATCGGCGTGGCTTCTTCCAGCAGGACCGCGCCCGTATCGAGACCCTCGTCCATCTGCATAATGGAAACGCCGCTTCTGGTGTCTCCAGCCACGATGGAGGACTGGATAGGAGAAGCTCCGCGCCAGCGGGGAAGCAGGCTTGCGTGAATATTCAGGCATCCCAGACGAGGGGCATCCAGCATGGCTTTCGGCAGGATCAACCCGTAAGCGGCGACTACTGCGGCGTCTGCATTGAGCGCAGCAAAGGCTTCATGCTCCGCTTCGTCCCGGCGAACGCGGGCAGGCGTACGCACTTCAATGCCTGCTGCTTCGGCTGCTTCATGGACAGGGGAACGCCGCACGGCTTTGCCACGCCCTGCTGGACGTGGGGGCTGCGTATAAACGGCAACGATTTCGTGTCCTGCGGCCATGAGGGCATGCAGGGCCGGAACCGCGAAATCCGGCGTACCCATGAAGATCAGACGCATCAGAGATTAACGCCTTCTCAGCTTCTGCTCTTTGGCCAGGCGGCGCATGATCATGTTGCGCTTGAGTGTGGAAAGGTGATCCACGAACAGGATCCCTTCCAGATGATCCATTTCATGCTGGATACATGTGGCCAGAAGGCCGTCAGCATCACGCTCGATGATCTCGCCCGCGAGGTTGCGGTAACGCACGCGAATCGATTCGGGACGGATCACTTCTGCATACTGGTTCGGCAGGGAGAGGCAGCCTTCTTCCCGCACAGCCATCTGCTCAGAATCCGTGACGATTTCCGGATTGATGAGAACCATGGGCTCACGGGGGGCATCGTCTTCTGCGACGTCCACAAGGGCGAAGCGCATATCAAGACCAACCTGCGGGGCCGCTAGGCCAATGCCGGGAGCCTTGTACATGGCGGAAAACATGCCAGGAAGCTGCTCTCGCAGGAACGCCATGTCTTCCGCGCGGACGTCACGGGTGACCTGACGCAGCACGGGCGCAGGGGCAATCAGGATCGGGGTCGGCGGCACCGCGTCGATGCCGGACAGGAAATCGAATTCGCTCATGCCTTGCGATGTAGCGAGCGACGACTGTTTATGCCAGTCCCGAGCAAGCATTTCCCGAGGCAGAACTTGCATAGAAAGCCTGCTCCACCATATCCTAGGGTCACGTCAGATGCCTCATGGAGGGTCTGGTTCCCGCTGTCTCGCTCATGGAGGAGGCTCTAGCCCTATGTCCGGTCGCTTGTTTACATCCCCGATGTTCCTTGGTTTTGATCATCTTGAGCAGATGCTCGAGCGTGCCTCCAAGTCCACGTCAGACGGTTACCCGCCCTACAACATCGAGCAGCTGAGTCAGACGGCGCTCCGGATTACCCTGGCTGTAGCCGGGTTCGTGATGGATGACCTTCAGATCACGCAGGAAGACAACCAGCTGGTGATCCGTGGACGTCAGACCGATGACAGCCAGGGACGGATCTTCCTGCATCGTGGTATTGCTGCACGGCAGTTCCATAAGGCGTTTGTTTTGGCTGAAGGCATAGAGATTGGCGGGGCATGGCTTGATAATGGCCTGCTTCATATCGATCTTCTACGTCCGGAGCCCGAAGTCCGTGTCAAACGGATTGCTATCACGCAGGGACGGCGCACTGGCGGGAGCCCGCAAACGGTTCAGCACGAAGTTGTCCCGCCTGTGGTCAAGACGGCCCGGCGGACCCGGCCGGTGCGGGAACTCGACGACGAGTAAGTCACGTATCGACAGTATGAATGTTTCAACCTGACTGTGGCTGGAAAGGCCCTCAGGTGTCAGTAAGGATTATGAATTGAACAACCCGTTCGAAAACAGTGATGGGCACGAAGACGTACTCCCCGCAGATCTGAGGCGGATCACGGGGCCGCAGCTTCGGACGCTGGGGATGTCCCAGCTGGCCTATGTCAAATCAGTGCTGCATGACGGCGAGTTGATGGTGGCAATTCACGCCGCTGACGGCACGCCGATGGCAGTTGCCGAAGATGAGGAGAGCGCCATGGACGCAATCCTCGAACATGAATTGATTCCTACTCTTCTTCAGTAAGGTTCTGGCGTGAGCATCAATACAGATATTATCCGTCACCTCGAAGAGAACCGCTTGGCCGGCGTGGTGACACATAACGGTTTGGCTTATCTTGCCGGACAGGTTGCGGACGATGCCACGCTGGATACCGAAGGCCAGACGGCTGACATCTTGCGCCAGATCGACGCGCTTTTGGCTGATCTCGGGACGGACAAGACCCGTATTCTGTCTGTGCAGATCTTCCTGACCGACATCAATGAGATCGGGAACATGAACAAGGCTTGGGATAAGTGGCTTGATACAGGCCATAAGCCCGCCCGTGCCACGGTTGAGGCGAAACTGGCCGATCCGGACTGGCGGGTAGAAATTACGGCGATTGCCGCCCTGCGCTGATCTCAGCAGAGTTCCATAAAAAAGCGGTATGGCTTTAGTGGCCATACCGCTTTTTTTGTATCTTCCGACTTGTAGGGCTGCTGGCCTTATCTAAAGAACCGTTCGGCAAAGCTTGTGCGAAGATAGGTTCGTACAAGCCTTAAAGTGGGTCCCATCCGGCCTAAAGCGTTGCATCGAAGACGACGTGTTCTGCCGTTTCGTCGCCGCTTTTCATGCAGTAGGCTGCGAACATCGCAATCACGACGAAGCATCCCATCGGCACAATATAGGCAAGCTGCATGTTTCCGCCTGTAGCGTCCGAGATGTAGCCTTGCAGAAGCGGAAGGATACCGCCGCCGCTGATGCTCATGACCAGAATTGAGCCGCCATAAGCGCGGTCATGGCCGAGTTCATCGACGGTCAGGCCATAGATGGTTGGCCAGCAGGGGCCGAGCAGTCCACTGACGAGGATGGCCGCGTACACAGCCGTGAAGTCATGCACCATCACCGCATAACCCAGCGCCACGATGCAAAGCAGGCTGTAAACGAACAGAACCCGCGCCGGACGGGCGTGCCGCATAAAGAAATTGGCAACCAGCTTGCCGACGAAGAAGGCACAGAATGAGGCGATCAGGTACACGGAGGCCTGCCGTTCGTTGATGTGCCCTAGTCGCATGGAGAGGCGGATGATGAAGCTCCAGACGCCAACCTGTGCGCCGACATACAGAAACTGTGTCAGGATACCGAGGACAAAGCGCTTATTTGCGAACAGCCGTTTGAGAGCCCCGGCAGTATCCAGTTCGTGACTGCGCTGCTGATCGCGCCCTTTGCAGGCCGGATAACGCGTGACGCCAATCGCGATCATGACGACCAGCAGAACCCCGAGAATGTAGACATACGGCTCAAGGGTGGCGTGGATCATGCCGAGCTGATGCTGCCAGGCCTGAGCGGCAGGCATGGCGGAAAGCTGCTCGCGTGACAGGTCGCCATCCTTGAAAATCAGGTAGGCCCCCATGCTGGAGCCGAGAATGGCGCCAATCGGTTGAAATGCACTGGCAAAGTTCAGGCGGTGCGTTCCGCGCCCCGGAGGGCCGAGCAGGGTGCAATAGGTATCGGCCGCAGTTTCGATGAAGACCAATCCCGCCGCGACAACAAAAAGGGCGACGAAAAAGATCTGGTATGTCGCGAAATGGGCAGCGGGGAAGAACAGGCAGCAGCCGATCAGATACAGGAACAGCCCGAGTTGGATCGACCATTTGTAGCTAAAGCGCTTGATGATCATGCCCGCAGGAATACCGAGTACAAAATAGCTGATGTAGAACGAAAATTGCACGAGCGCGGACTGAAAATCCGACAGCATGAATGCCTTGCGGAACTGCCCGATCAGCACATCATTGAGGCTCATTGCGCAGCCCCAGAGGGAAAACAGGCAACATAGAAGCCCGAAAGCCAAAAGGGGCGTGCGGTTCAGGTAAAAGCCGTCCGGGAGTTGGACGATAGGGTCAGACTTGGCCACGGATTGCCTCATGGAAGTAGATTTAGCGCTAAAGACAAAAAAGAGGTCTCATGTCGGCTACAGGGGGGAGGGCAGAGGATTTTCATCGCGCATATCACATAAATAACGTTCTAAAACGATATTTTTATCATTTCAAATGTTCTTACAGTGGCAAAAGATCACATTGACTGGAGATGCCACATTTACACTGGCTTCTTGACCTTTACAGCCCGCCCCCGCATCGGCACTCTTTGTTTCTAAAAGTAACATGCATGAGTAGATGATGACACGTCGGGAGAAGTTGCTGAGTCTATTGCTGATGGCGTCTCTCGGTGCTTTGGGTGGTGCGTTGATCACGCCAAGCCTTCAGAGATCAGGATTTTTTGGCCCGTCTCAAGCTGCCAACACGCCTTCCGTTCTGGATAACGGGTTGAATGTTCCCGTTCGACCAGAGGCAGAGACGGGTTCTGATGTCAGGCAGGATGAACAGGCGCTGCGGAAAGATCTGGAGGTTTTTCCCTATCCTATTCCTCCCCAGCCCCCCAAGCGAATGTCTGTCGAACTGAGGAGTGATGAGTTTTACGCCTCGGAAGTCCCTTACTATGCTATTGGTTACAATGACTTTTCACTGAATGGACTTGAAGCTGCGGCGGCTGAACAAAATCACAGACGGCGTGTCTTTCGCCATGACCTGAACTTTGGCGCGTATTCCATCCCGTTGCCTCCAGGGGATTGGACGACACTTGCAACCGTTCTGGAGAGGCCTGCTGCCGATGGAACGGTGAGGCGCGGTGCTTTTCTCGCGCGTATGGATGGTCATGAACCTACTGGCTATGTGCTGGTAAGGTCAGGAGAAAGTCTGACACCTCTTCAGCCAAATTCAAACTGTGCCTACGTGCGGCGTTATGCGCGGGGTGTTTTGCAGGAGCCGGAGGATGGGCAGGAAGAGTGCTGGTTCATCAACAGGGTCGCTTTTGCCTACTCGGATTGGGATCTGGATAAGGCTCCGCTCCCTTTGTTGATTGGGGAAAGAGCCATCAGCCAGAACAAGGATCATTTTCCGTCCACGATCGTCGGTGCAACCTATTTCCGGGCGATGGGTAAAGCCTGGGAGGAAGTCACATATTTCTTTGATACAGGGGCGAACGATGTCCAGATGCTTGGGACATCGGATATTTGGGCGCCGTGGAACATAGGTAACAATCGTACGCTCCAGCATTTTGTTATTCGGGATGCCGACTGGCTGAAGAAAGTCATTCCTGTCATTCGGGACAATTCCGCACATGACCTGTCACCGCAGGCCTATGACGCCATGAACGAAGGCGTGCCTGAGTAAGCTTTTTCTGGGGTTCCGCCCATGCGGGGATAAGGGTAAGTCCCGACAGCCCTTTATTTCCAGCTTCCAGTGCCTCCGAGGATCCATGATTCGTCTCGACAATATCAGCAAGCATAACGGCCAGCGCGTCATTTTTATTGAGGCCTCAGCCGCTCTTCTGAAGGGCGAGAAGGTGGGTCTTGTCGGTCCCAACGGTGCGGGAAAATCCACGCTGTTCCGCATGATCACAAAGCAGGAAGAGCCGGATGAAGGGAACGTTCTGACGGATCGTGGCGTCACCATCGGCTTCTTCAGCCAGGATGTTGGTGAAATGTCCGGCCACAGTGCTGTGGCGGAAGTCATGAACGGGGCAGGTGCCGTTTCGGAAGTGGCTGCCGAACTGGCCGAGTTGGAAGCCGCTATGGCGGACCCAGAGCGGATGGATGAGCTGGACAGCATCATTGAGCGCTTCGGTGAAGTGCAGAGCCGCTTTGAGGATCTCGGTGGTTATGCGCTGGATGGCAAGGCGCGTGAGGTCTTACACGGTCTCGGGTTC
This sequence comes from Gluconobacter sp. P5H9_a, assembly GCF_018812085.1. NCBI lineage: Bacteria > Pseudomonadati > Pseudomonadota > Alphaproteobacteria > Acetobacterales > Acetobacteraceae > Gluconobacter > Gluconobacter sp. P5H9_a. The sequence continues at coordinate 36,628 of NZ_JACRVW010000005.1, read as the reverse complement.
AGCCAGGAAATGATGGACGGAGACGTCAGTCTTCTGTCTGGCGGCTGGAAGATGCGCGTGGCGCTGGGCCGTATTCTTCTGATGAAGCCTGATGTCATGCTGCTCGATGAGCCGAGCAACCATCTTGATCTGGAAAGTCTGATCTGGCTTGAGCAGTTTCTTGCTGGTTATGATGGTGCATTGCTCATGACGTCTCATGACCGTGCCTTCATGAACCGTATCATCAACAAAGTGATCGAAATTGATGGCGGCAACCTGACGACGTTCTCTGGAAACTACGAATTCTATGAAGAACAACGGGCCCTGAACGAGAAGCACCAGCAGGCACAGTTTGAGCGCCAGCAGGCCATGCTGGCCAAGGAAATCAACTTCATCGAGCGATTTAAGGCCCGTGCGTCTCATGCCGCGCAGGTTCAGAGCCGTGTGAAGAAGCTGGACAAGATCGACCGCGTGGAGCCGCCGAAGCGTCGTCAGGCCATGAGCTTCGAATTCGCACCGGCTCCGCGTTCGGGTGATGTGGTGGTCAACATTCAAGGCGTTGACAAGCGCTACGGCAGTCGCACGATCTATGACGGACTGGATCTGATGATCCGCCGGCGTGAGCGCTGCTGCATCATGGGTGTGAACGGTGCTGGCAAGTCCACATTGCTAAAACTGGTGACAGGGACAACGGCGCCGGATTCCGGAACGGTGACCGTCGGCAGTAATGTAAAGATCGGGTATTTTGCCCAGCACGCCATGGACCTTCTTGATGGCGACCGAACAGTCTTTGAAATGTTGGAATATACCTTCCCGCAGGCCAATCAGGGCGCTCTACGTTCGCTCGCTGGTGGTTTCGGATTTTCGGGTGACGAAGTCGAAAAGAGCTGCCGGGTTCTGTCTGGTGGCGAAAAGGCCCGCCTTGTCATGGCTCTGATGCTCTTTGATCCACCGAACTTCCTCGTACTCGATGAGCCAACCAACCATCTGGATATGGCCACGAAGGAAATGCTGATCACGGCCCTCGCAGACTATGACGGAACCATGCTGTTCGTCTCCCATGATCGTCACTTCTTGGCAGCCCTGTCTAATCGCGTTCTGGAAGTCACGCCGGAAGGTGTGCATCAGTATGGTGGCGGATATACGGAATATGTGGCGCGTACAGGTCAGGAAGCGCCGGGCCTGCATTAAGCTGGCTTGAGACGTCAGGAGGTTTTCCTCAGGCGTCGCCTCTGGCTGGATTTTGCGATCCCCATGCCTTCCCGATATTTTGCCACTGTCCGGCGCTGGATGGCGAACCCTTCTTTTTGAAGTTGGGTCGTCAGGGCATCATCTGACAGGATGTCATCGTCTTCCGAAGCGATCAGCGTTTTGATGCGGTGCTGAATGGCGCTGGCACTTTGCGTAGAGCCGTCGCTGGCCTGAAGAGCCGTAGAGAAAAACATACGAAGCGGAAGAATGCCGCGGGGTGTGTCTATGTACTTCCCGTGCACAACCCGGCTGACCGTGCTTTCATGGACATCTGCGCCTGTGGCGAGGTCGCGCATGGTGAGGGGGCGGAGAGCAGCGAGGCCCTCTTCAAAGAACGCCGCCTGCTGACGGACGATCTCGGCTCCAATCTTCAGAATAGTCTGGCGACGCATTTCCAGCGCGCGGATGACAGCATTGGCCTCGTTTGCATAAGCAAGAAGCTGTCGTCCGGCGTCTGTTGAACTGTCGAGCGCGCTTTGCATCTCCAGATCCACGTGACAGTGGGGCAGCAGACGATGATTGAATGTCAGGCGGAACCCTGGACCATTTTTGCGGAGGATCAGGTCTGGCTGAATGGGGGAGACTGGCTGGCGCGGATCAAAGCCCGGTCTGGGATTAAGAGCCTGAATTTCTGTCAGCATATCGAGCAAGTCGTCCTGTTCGAGCTGACATTTCTGGCGGAGCAGCCGCCAGTCCCTTCGGGCTAAAAGATCGAGATTAGCCAGAAGAATTTTCATGGCAGGATCTAGCCGATTTTTCTGTTCCAGCTGGACCGCCAGGCACTCTCCCAAGGAGCGTGTAAAAAGACCAGCAGGCTCCAGTCGCATCAGAACTTGGCGGATAGTTTCAAGAACAGCGGGCTCGACACCAAGTTCGACCGCAAGGCCTGAAACTGCTTCCGGTAATCGTCCGGCCTCATCGAGGCAAGCCAGAAGATAAAGAGCGGCAGCACAGTCCTGCTGGACGGGAAACCGGAGATGGATCTGGGCAATCAGATCATCATGAAGTGTGGGGCCGGGGGCCGCAGTCTCTGGTCGTTCCGAACCCGAAGTAAACCGTTCAGGGTCATCATCGTGCAAGTCAGATGCGGGATCTGCGGGCTCTGTGTTGGGAGCAGTGTCCGTGGATTCCAGAACGAGAAGGGGGTTCAGTTCCGCAATCTGCTGAAGTGATTGCGTCAGCTCCTGATGGCCCAGTTGCAGCATCGCAATCGCCTGACGCAACTGTGGCGTCATGACGAGCGACTGTGACTGGCGCTGAATCAGACCGGGACTGAGCATCCCGTCAGATTAGAGCGAGAAGTTCTCTCCAAGATAGACCCGGCGCACATCTTCATTGGCGACGATGGCTTCCGGTGTACCTTCCATCAGAACCTGACCGCCATGCATGATGTAGGCGCGGTCAATGACTTCGAGCGTTTCGCGGACGTTATGGTCCGTAATCAGCACGCCGATGCCACGATCCTTGAGGTGAGACACAAGATCGCGAATTTCGCCGACAGCAATAGGGTCAATACCGGCTAGAGGCTCATCCAGCAGGATGTAGTTCGGCTGGCTTGCCAGGGCGCGGGCAATTTCCAGACGACGGCGTTCACCGCCGGACAAGGCCAGGGACGGCGAGTGGCGCAGATGCGTGATGCCAAACTCCGCGAGAAGGCCGTTCAGCATGGTTTCGCGTTTTTCAGGATCGGATTCGATCACTTCCAGCGCAGCCATGATGTTCTGTTCGACGTTTAGGCCGCGGAAAATGCTGGCTTCCTGTGGCAGATAACCAACGCCCAGACGGGCTCGCCGATACATCGGCAGTTGGGTGATATCTGCTCCATCCAGCGTAATGGTGCCTGTGTCTGGCTGGACCAGTCCGACGATCATGTAGAAGCTTGTCGTCTTGCCTGCGCCGTTCGGTCCGAGGAGGCCAACAGCCTCACCGCGTTGAACCTGAATGGACACGTTCTTGACGACAGCCCGCTTCTTGTAGGTCTTGCCGATCCCGCTGGCGACCAGACCGGTCTGGAGCACGGGAAATGAGGGGGATGTGTCTGTCACTTTGGTGCCTGGCTGCTGTTGGCTTCGTTTGGAACGACCAGTCCCTGAATAGGAGAGTCAGATCCTGGCAGCATCGTGGCAATGCCGGTCTTCATATTGACGATAGCCTGAGACCCGTTGTTCTGGTTCTGGCCCTGCGTCACATGCACGTGGCCGATCAGGCGGGCGATCTGGCTGGCAAAGACATAGACGCCTCTGTCCCCGGTTGCTGTTTGAGTGGGGGTGCGAAGCACGACATGGCCCCAGCCATAAGCACGATCCAATTTGGAAGAACCACCCCCAAGAGGGCTGCCGTCGCTTTTCGCAGGCTGGGCCTGTCCTGCGGGTGCAGGGGAGTCCGGTGCACTGAAGGAGACCAGCACGTCAGCCTTGATCTGGCGCCCGTCATTGGTGGTGACAGTTGCGTTTCCACGACCGACCGACATGCGGGTTTTGGAGTGATATTCCATGACGTCACGCGCAGTGAGCACATCCTGCGGCGTCGTAAGTTTCAGGTTCTTGCCAGTCATGACCATGACGGCCTGATCCATGTCATACAGGGCACGGTCGCCCCAGCCTTGGTCCGTCTGGTTATAGATATGGACGTGACCGCGAGCTTCGATGCGGTACAGCTCAAGGGAGCCACCCATCGGGTCGGCTTCACCCGTCTGTCCATTTGCCGACGGCGGCGGTGTGGCTGGCTGCCCCTGTGGAGCCGCTTTCTTGCGCAGATAGCCAATCAGCGTATCGGCATCGACCGTTACATCCCCTCGTACGGCGCGGGCACCGCCAGTCAAGGTAACTGTCTGGGCGTTCCGGTCGTAGATTTCCTCGCTTTTCCAGAACAGCTTAACGGCCTCGCCATGAGACATATCCAGCCCATCCGCATAAGCGGCAGGTGTGGCGGTAGTGGCGAGGAGAAGTCCTGCAACGGGAAGCAGTCTGGCGATGCGGCTCATCATTTCTCTGTCTTGGCTCCTTCCTGGCGGAGGCGGGCCGCCATGGAAGGGGGGCCGTTATCGTCGTTGCGGACCGTCAGACCCGGCCCTGTAAACTGCATGATACCTGCATGCTGGTCCAGGAAATAGCCCTGCGCGTCCTGCTTGCCAAATGGGCCTTCGGCATGGACCCAGTCGTGGGATGCAATAACGTCCTGCTTCAGGTCCATATCGGCGGAAGGGCCGTTCATGAGCGTCCCGTCATCGCGGTAAAGCACCACGTTGTCGTCCAGATTCAAGGTCTGCTCGTGCTGCATGTAGACACCCCGATCCGCCTTGATGTGCGCCCAGGAATTGCCTGCCAGCTCGATATCCGCCACTGGATCAACCAGATCTACACGGTCTGGGCCTTCCTGATGCGTAACGCGTGCCGTGATCATGTACAGGTGGTTATGGGCGTCCAGACCGCGATAGACGGCATTTTCCATATTGCCGCTCTCAACGCGCAGGCGGGCCATTTCCTTCAGAGCGGCACGGTTCTGATTGACGAGATGAGAGATCTCGGGCCACGCCGCAATTGAACTCAGCAGAACAAGTGCGAGCCCTGGGAGTGCCCATTTGGCGAACCCCAGAAGAGAGCGGCGGCGAGCCAGCTCTTCCGGATTTGGAGCGGTCCGTACCTTCTGGAATGCTGCACGGCGCAGGGCGTCAAGCTTGGCGAGGCTTTCGCTCCGGTTTCCTGAAAAGTCGTCCCGTTTGGGGCGTTTGTCATTCTTGGGCGAGTCGGTCATGCCAGGCCCGCCCTCAGGAGATCGTGCAGGTGAATGATGCCCTGTGGGCGTCCGTCCTCTCCAACGACGAAAAGACTCGTGATCGGTTTGGAGCGTGCATTCATGAGAAGAAGGACGTCCTGTGCCAGGGTCGAGGGGGCTGTCGTGGTTGGAGAGAGATTCATGACCTCTTCCGCCGTGGTCGTGTCAAGATCACTGTGAAGTGCCCGTCGGAGATCCGCATCCGTGATGAGACCGCACAGCGCGCCATTCTCGTCCGTCACGCCCATGCAGCCAAAAGCTTTGTGCGTCATTTCCAGAATGACCGAGCGAAGCGAGAGAGATTTTTCCCCGAGTGGAAGGGCCTCTCCGGTGTGCATCAGCTCCCGCACCGGGCGCAAACGCGCGCCCAGACGGCCGCCTGGGTGAAACACGCTGAAATCGTTGGCTGTGAAGCCGCGTTTTTCCAGAAGGGCGATGGCCAGCGCGTCTCCAAGAGCAAGCTGGAGAAGCGTGCTCGTGGTTGGTGCCAGTCCCATGGGGCAGGCTTCTCTGGCGGGAGGGAGAACCAGAGCAATCTTGGCAGCACGGGCCAGAGCTGAAGTCTCGACGGATGTTATGGCGATCACATCCAGTTGTCTGTGTGACGCATACGACAGAATTGCGGCAAGTTCTGTGGTTTCGCCGGAATTCGAGAGAGCAAGGATGACATCCCCCGCCGCGACCATGCCCAGATCACCATGCGCGGCTTCTGCGGGGTGCACGAAAAGAGACGGAGTTCCGGTAGAGGCAAGGGTGGCTTGGATCTTGCGGCCAATATGACCCGACTTCCCGATCCCTGTGACAATCAGCCGGCCAGAACAGAGAAGGATTCGCTCAATGGCGTGGCTAAAAGCTTGCCCCAGAGAGCCGCCGAGGGCGCTTTCGAGCGCTTCAAGCCCCTGTCGCTCGACAGCAAGAGTGTGCAGGGCCGAGGGAAGGGGCGAGGTAGCCGGGTTTATCATGTCGGGACGCAGTGTAGGCGATTACGCGCGGTGTGCGAAGATGTCGGGCTCGTCGTAGCCCAGAAGGTCCAGACGGGTGCGCGCTGAAAGGAAGTCAAAGCAGGCCTGAGCCAGCTCCCGCCGCTCTTCCCGGATCAGCATGGCTTCAAGCTTGTCCCACAGGGCATGGAGATAAAGCACGTCAGATGCAGCATAGCGCTTCTGATCGTCCGTCAGGGTTTCAGCGCCCCAGTCCGAGCTCTGCTGGTGCTTGCTGATCTCGACGCCAAGCAGGTCGCGGCACAGATAGGCCAGTCCATGACGGTCCGTGAACGTATAGACGAGGCGGGCAGCGATCTTGGTGCAGATGACGGAAGAGATCGTGATGTCAAAGGCCTTCTGGAGCACGGCCACGTCAAAACGAGCAAAGTGCATCAGCTTGGTGATCGAGGCATCCGAAAGGAAAGCTTTGAGATTAGGGCAATCATAGCCACGGCCACCCATGGAGACAGGCTTGATCTGCACGAGGTGTGCTTCACCGTCACCGGCGGAAAGCTGCACAAGGCAGAGGCGATCTCTGTAGGGATTGAGACCCATGGTCTCGGTATCTATGGCGACAACAGGGCCAATATCAAAATCTTCCGGCAGGTCGCCGTCATGAAGATGGATGGCGTTCTGCTGGCTCATTTTGTTGTCACCGAATTTTTATGAACTCAGAGGGGAAGGTTCGTATGAACCTGACCGTCTGTGGTGCCCAGAAGAAGACTCGAACTTCCACGTCCTTTCGGACACAGGTACCTGAAACCTGCGCGTCTACCAATTCCGCCATCTGGGCTCAGAAAGCACCGGGTTTTTTCAGTTTCCTGAGGCATCCCGGGTTGGTGAAGAGGCGTTTACATTGACTGAATGAGAGCGTCAACAGTTGGAATGAAAGAAAACAGGGAAATGGAAAAACTTTTTTCGGGTGCGGGGCAGCAGAAGGTCGCTGTCATTGGCGGTGGCGGTTTTATCGGGCGCAGCTTGGTGAGAAAGCTGGTTGCCACGGGGCATGTCGTTCGTGTGGGAAGTCAGAATCCCGAAAAAATTCAGGGGCTTGGAAAAGCGCGCGGAACAGGGCGCGTCGAGTTCCTGAAAACGTCAGTCAATGATGCGGCGCAACTTGATCGTCTGTTTGATGGTGTGGACGCTGTCGTCAATCTTGTGTCTGTCATGACGCCAGATGTGCAGACTCTGCATCGCATTAATGTCGAGGGCGCTCGGCTCGCAGCTGTGCGGGCTCATCTGGCAGGTGTGAAGCATTACGTTCATATGTCCGCCATTGGTGCTTCTCTGACGTCTCCAGGGGCATATGGCCGGAGTAAAGCGGCTGCAGAGCGTGTCGTGCGGGACGTTTTTCCTGATGCGCGTCTGCTTCGCCCGTCTGTGGTGTTCGGGACGGACGACAGCTTTTTCAATCTGTTTGCCTTGATCGCAGCGCTATCACCTGTTTTGCCGGTTTTTGCTGGCCGCACATATTATCAGCCGGTATTTGTGGAAGACGTTGCAGAAGCAGCGCTACGACTTCTGCAGCCGGAGAATGCAGGTCTAACGGTTGAGGCCGGTGGTCCCGATATCCTGAGTATGCGTGAGCTTATGGCGTTCGTACTCGAAGCGTCGGGTCGTACAAGAATCCTGCTCCCGATCCCGCAGGTGGTCGCGCGCCTTGAAGCGACTGTTCTGGAGAAGTTGCCCCGTCATCTGCTGACACGGGACCAGGTGGCCATGATGTCTGTCGATAATGTCGTACAGCCGGGGGCTGAGACCTTGCAGACACTCGGAATCCATCCTGCATCACTGGGAATGGTGGTTCCGGGGTATCTGAATGGAAGCATCTGTAAGCTTTATCGCCAGCTAAAAGCCTAATTGGTCCATATCGGACCTATAAAATGTGACACTGACGCAAGAAAAGTGACGTTATGAGGTCGGTTTTTTTATATTGGTAAGTATTGCTGACTATTATCGCGTAAACTGACGGAATAGCTGGTATTCCACAAATTTCGTACGCGTGGCGTGCGTTCTGTTTTTAGGAGACACGGCGCATGGCCGAACGGATGTTGCAGTTCGTCAATCACCCACAGATCCTTCCGGAGAAGCGTGACGCTGCTGAGCGTCGTGCAGACTTTGGAGAGATTTACCGTGGGTTTGCGATGAGCCGCGCTGAAGAGCAGGCCTCTCGCTGCTCTCAGTGTGGAATTCCGTTCTGCTCCGTGCATTGCCCGTTGGGCAACAACATCCCGGACTGGCTGAAGCTGACGGCGGAAGACCGTTTGCAGGAAGCCTATGAGATGTCTTCGGCCACCAATACCTTCCCGGAGATCTGCGGCCGCATCTGCCCGCAGGATCGTCTGTGTGAAGGCAACTGTGTGATCCAGAAGGGGTTCGAGAGCGTCACTATCGGTGCTGTCGAGCGCTTCATTACGGAAAATGCCTTCGAGCAGGGCTGGGTGCAGCCGCGTCTGCCGGATCGTGAACTCAAAATCAGTGTCGGCGTCGTGGGTTCCGGCCCTGCCGGTCTGGCCTGTGCGGAACGTCTGCGGGCACGCGGGTATGAGGTTCATGTCTATGAACGTCAGGACCGTGTGGGCGGCCTGCTGACTTACGGGATTCCGAGCTTCAAGCTGGAAAAGCATGTCGTGGCCCGTCGTCACAAGCTGCTGGAAGAGCAGGGCATCATTTTCCATCTTTCCACGCCAATCGGTGCGGGTGAGGGGGAAACCTCGCTGGATGATCTGCGGACGCGTCATAACGCGGTGTTCCTTGGGACGGGCGTCTACCGTTCGCGCTCCGTAGATGTTCCGGGTGCAAACCTGAACGGCGTTGTGGATGCGATTGACTTCCTGACGGCTTCGAACCGCCGTGGATATGACGAAGACCCAGGCGAAGATGTGGCACTTCATGCAAAGGGCCGTCGTGTTGTTGTCATCGGTGGTGGCGATACGGCCATGGACTGCGTTCGGACGTCCATCCGTCAGGGCGCCGAGAAGGTTACCTGCGTTTATCGCCGTGACCGTGCGAACATGCCGGGCTCCCGTCAGGAAGTTTACAACGCCGAGGAAGAAGGCGCGAATTTCGAGTGGCTTGCTGCACCGGAAGAGTTTCTGGGCGAAGGTACGGTTGAAGGTGTGAAGGTGCTGAAAATGCGTCTTGGTGCACCGGATGCTACGGGCCGCCGCTCTATCGAAGGCACGGGCCAGCATTCCATTATTGAAGGCGACCTTGTGATCCGCGCGCTGGGTTTCGATCCGGAAGACCTGCCGGGCCAGTGGCAGCAGCCGGAACTTGCCGTGACGCGTTGGGGCACGCTGACGGTTCCGCCGGGCGGCTTCCAGACCAGCCTGCCGGGTGTGTTCGCTGGCGGCGATATTGTACGCGGTGCCAGCCTCGTTGTCTGGGCCATCAAGGACGGCCGTGATGCGGCTGACGCAATGCATCTTTCTCTGACCAAGACCCTGGCGCTGGAGGCCGCGGAATGACACAGAATACCGATTTCATCCGCGATTATGCCGAGAACGTCGAGCGCCTGAAGGGGCTGTATGACCCAACGCAGGAGCGCGATTCCTGTGGTGTGGGTCTTGTGGCTGCGCTGGATGGCAAGCCGTCCCGCGCTGTTGTGAAGGCAGGTATCGAGGCTCTGGGGAATATCTGGCACCGTGGCGCTGTCGATGCTGATGGCAAGACGGGCGATGGTGCGGGCATCCATGTCGAAATCCCGCAGGATTTCTTCGCAGAGGCCATTCATAACAGCTCCAGCGATGACACGATCGACGGTCGCATTGCCGTTGGCATGGTGTTCCTGCCGAAGACGGACCTGGCGTCGCAGGAAGCTGGCCGTCAGATCATCGAAACCGAGGTTCTGAACTTCGGTTACGGAATCTATGGCTGGCGTCAGGTGCCGATCGATACGGCCTGCATTGGTGAGAAGGCCAACCAGACGCGCCCCGAGATCGAACAGATCATGATCCGCAATACGCTCGGTCGGACGGAAGACGAGTTCGAGCGTGACCTGTATGTGCTGCGTCGTCGCATCGAGAAGCAGGCGACAAGCCAGCAGGTGGATCTGTATATCTGTTCGCTGTCCTGCCGTTCGGTCATCTATAAGGGCATGTTCCTTGCCGAGAACCTGACGGATTTTTATCCAGATCTTCTGGACGAGCGCTTTGTCTCTCGGTTCGCGATCTACCATCAGCGTTACTCGACCAACACGTTCCCGACCTGGAAGCTGGCCCAGCCGTTCCGCAAGGTGGCGCATAACGGTGAGATCAACACGATCTCCGGCAACACCAACTGGATGCGGTCGCACGAAACGCGCCTGTCACACGCGGCACTCGATCCTTACATGGATGATCTGAAACCGGTCGTGCAGGCTGCGGGTTCGGATACGGCGGCGCTGGATAACGTCTTTGAGCTCATGACCTTCGGTGGCCGCAGCGCGCCGATGGCCAAGATGATGCTCATTCCGGCGTCCAGCGGCGCGAACTCCGCGATTTCTCCGGCAGCGCGGGCCATGTTCCGCTACTGCAATGCGGTGATTGAACCTTGGGATGGCCCGGCCGCAGTCTGTGCGACGGATGGCCGCTGGGTCATCGCCGGGCTGGATCGTGCGGGTCTGCGTCCGCTGCGGTATTCCATCACGAATGACAATCTGCTGATCGTGGGTTCGGAAGCGGGCATGGTCCGCGTGCCGGAAGCGCGCATTCAGCGTCGCGGGCGCCTTGGTCCGGGGCAGACGCTGGCGCTCGATCTCAAGGAAGGTCGCCTCTACCAGCCGGATGAACTGCTTGAAATGCTGGCCTCCCGTCAGGATTTCCAGTCCTGGGTCAAGCGCATCCGCAATATCGAGCCGATCGTGCGGGATGTGGTCGAGCCGGAAGGTATGGCTGCGGACGTGCTGCGTCGCCAGCAGATGGCCGTCAGCCTGACGCATGAAGAGCTGGAAACCATCCTTCACCCGATGGTCGAGACGGCTGCCGAAGCCCTGGGCTCCATGGGTGACGACACGCCGCTTCAGGTTCTGTCCAAGATCTACCGTGGTCTGTCGCATTATTTCCGTCAGGGCTTCAGCCAGGTTACGAACCCGCCGATTGATTCCTTGCGTGAAACACGGGTGATGAGCCTGATTACGCGTCTGGGTAATCTGGGGAACATTCTCGATGAGCGCCCGGAACAGTGCGATCTGCTTCAGCTTCCCAGCCCGGTTCTGACGGTTGGGGAGTTTGATGAACTGCGGAAAGTCTGCGGTGAGAACGCTGCCTCGATCGACTGTACTTTCCCGGTTGAGGACGGCGAAGAAGGGCTGCGTGCGGCGATCGCGTCCATCCGGGTTCAGGCGGAAGATCATGTCCGTGGCGGTTGCACCCMTCTGTTCCTGACGGATGAGAACACAGGTCCGGATCGTGTGGCCGTGCCGATGATCCTTGCGACGGCCGCCGTGCATGTTCACCTTGTGCGTCATTCCCTGCGCACGTTCACGTCCCTGAACGTTCGGACGTCCAGTGCCATCGACGTTCACGCTATTGCCGTGACGATCGGTGTTGGTGCGACGACAGTGAACCCGGCGCTGGCCCAGCACAGCATCGCGGATCGTCTGCGTCGTGGCCTGTTCGGCCAGATGACGATGCGTGAGGCGATGGAGCGTTACCGCAAAGCGGTGGACAAGGGTCTGCTCAAGATCATGTCCAAGTTCGGGATTTCCATCATCTCGGCTTACCGCGGCGGTTACAACTTTGAAGCCATTGGTCTGTCCCGTGCGCTGGTGGCCGAGTTCTTCCCAGGCATGCCGTCGCGTATTTCCGGCATTGGTCTGCCGGGTATCGCCCGCAACATCCTGAAGGCTCATGCGGCTGCGTGGGATCAGAAGGTTGAAGCGCTTCCGGTCGGTGGCCGCTACAAGCTGCGCCGTCAGGGCGAGACGCATGCCTTCTCCGGTCAACTTGTGCACATGCTGCAAAGTGCGGTTTCGGCCAACAGCTATACGCTGTATCGCCGTTACGCGGATGCCGTGCGTCAGATGCCGCCGGTCGCCCTGCGCGATCTGCTGGACTTTAAAGCGCCTCATGCACCGATCCCGGTGGACGAGGTTGAGAGCATCACACAGATCCGTCGTCGCCTTGTGGCGCCGGGGATTTCGCTGGGCGCTCTGAGCCCCGAGGCACATGAGACGCTGGCAATTGCCATGAACCGGATCGGGGCGAAGTCCGATTCCGGTGAGGGTGGCGAGGATGCCGAGCGTTCCAAGCCGCGTCCGAACGGGGACAATGCGTCTTCGGCCATCAAGCAGGTGGCGTCCGGGCGGTTTGGTGTGACGGCGCAGTATCTGAATGACTGCCGCGAGATCGAGATCAAGATGGCGCAGGGTGCGAAGCCCGGCGAGGGCGGGCAGCTTCCGGGTTTCAAGGTCACGGAACTGATCGGGCGTCTGCGTCATGCGACGCCGGGGGTCACGCTGATTTCGCCGCCGCCGCATCATGACATCTATTCGATCGAGGATCTGGCGCAGCTCATTTACGATCTCAAGCAGATCAATCCGACGGCGACCGTCACGGTTAAGCTGGTGGCGCGGACGGGCATCGGCACGATTGCGGCTGGTGTGGCGAAGGCCAAGGCGGATGCGATCCTGATTTCCGGCCATTCGGGCGGGACGGGGGCGAGCCCGCAGTCTTCGATCCATTATGCGGGTCTGCCCTGGGAGATGGGGTTGTCCGAAGCGCATCAGGTGCTGATGCTGAACCGGCTGCGTCATCGTCTGGTGTTGCGGACCGATGGCGGCATCAAGACGGGTCGTGACGTTGTCATGGCGGCGATGCTGGGGGCCGAAGAGTTCGGCATTGGTACGGCCGCGCTGGTGGCCATGGGCTGCATCATGGTGCGTCAGTGCCATTCCAACACCTGCCCTGTCGGCGTCTGCGTTCAGGACGAAAAGCTGCGTGCGAAGTTCGAGGGCTCCCCGGAGAAGGTCATCAACCTTTTCACGCTGATTGCTGAAGACATCCGCCATATCCTTGCCGATCTAGGCGTTCGCTCCCTGAAGGACGTCATTGGACGGACGGATATGCTGCGTCAGGTGTCCCGCGGTGCGGACTATCTGGATGATCTGGATCTGAACTCCCTGCTGGTGCAGGCCGATCCGGGTGAACATGCCCGTTACTGCACCCGCGAGGGCCGTAACGAGGTTCCGGAAACGCTGGACGCACAGATCGTGGCCGATGCGATCCCGCTGTTCGAGCGTCGTGAGAAGCTGCACCTGCACTACAACGTGCAGAACACGCATCGTGCGATCGGGACGCGTATTTCCGGTATGATCACCCGTCAGTTCGGGATGCACGAACTGCCGGAAGGCCAGCTTACGCTGTCGCTCCGTGGGTCGGCTGGTCAGTCCCTGGGTGCCTTCGCGGTGCAGGGGCTGAAGATGATCGTGGAAGGCGATTCCAACGATTACGTCGGTAAGGGGCTTTCGGGTGCGACGATCGTTGTCCGTCAGTCTCCGGCGTCCACGTGGCGTTCGGAAGAAAATGCGATCATCGGCAACACGGTTCTGTACGGCGCGACGAGTGGCAAGCTCTTTGCGGCCGGTCAGGCTGGTGAGCGTTTCGCGGTTCGTAACTCCGGTGCGACGGCTGTTGTTGAAGGCTGTGGCTCGAATGGTTGCGAGTACATGACCGGCGGTAAGGTCGTGATCCTCGGTGAAACTGGCGATAACTTCGGTGCTGGCTTTACGGGCGGCATGGCCTATGTGCTCGATCCGAAGGACCGCTTTGAATCCCGCATCAATCCGGACACGGTGATGTGGAACCGCGTGCAGCCTGGCAGCCGCTGGGACGTGGAACTGCGCACGCTGGTCGAGCAGCATGTGGAAGAAACAGGCAGCACTTACGCCGCGGACCTGCTGCACTGCTGGGAGCACACGCTGGAGCAGTTCTGGCACATCGTTCCCCGCGAATATGCCAAGGTCATTGGCTATGTGCAGGAAGATCTGTCCAAGCTTTCAGCCTGATTGCTTTGATCGAGTAAATTCTGAACAGCCCCGCATCAGGTTTCTGGTGCGGGGTTTTCTTTTGCCTTCTGCGGGGTCAGTTCCGAAGCTTTCGAGCTAATGCAGCAAGGGCAACGATCTGGCCGGCAATAAACTTGCAGGTAGGTTCGTCAGTCAGTTTCAGCGTTTCCGGATCTACTTTCCCTGCGACCATGCCAATCATGACCTCTGGGCGGTTAAGAACAAAAGCGTCCAGAAACACCATATTCTGTCGGAGGTTGTATTGCGCTCTGGCCCCTCCGATCATGCCGGGGGAAGCCGTCTGGATGGCGACGGGTTTGCCGCTGAAAGGTTGAGGCGTTACACGGGAGAGCCAGTCGATGGCGTTCTTCAGTACGCCGGGAATGGAATAATTATATTCCGGGGTCACGATAATGACGCCGTCTGCAGCCCGGATCTGCTCCGCCATGGCCAGAACGGGAGCCGGAAAACCTGTGTCCTGAACATCTGCGTTGTAATGCGGAAAATCCCCGATTGATCCGAGCGGGGTAATGGAAACCCCTTCGGGCGCAAGCTCCGGCAAAGCACGAGCAACTGCCGCGTTGAAGGATGCTTTGCGCAGGCTTCCGAGCAGGGTGACGAAATGCAGGGGCGTATCGTTGGGCATGGACAGGTCTCCATCGAAGTGCCGGTCATGTCATGGCCAAAAGCTAGGGCAACCATGACATGACGTCAGAGTGAGTCAGGCTGCGGTTTTCAGCATTCCGTGAGGATCGAGAACGAATTTGCGCGGCGCGCCATTGTCAAAGTCATGGTAGCCGCGTGGTGCGTCTTCCAGTGAAATCACGGTGGCGTTGACGATATCAGCAATAGGCAGGCGTCCATGCAGAATGGCCTGCATAAGTTGCCGGTTATAACGCAGGACAGGGGTCTGACCGGTGTGGAACGACTGGCTTTTGGCCCAGCCCTGACCCAGCCGGAGTGTCAGGTTGCCTTTCTGCGCCGCAGCTTCATGAGCGCCCGGATCTTCCGTCACATACAGGCCCGGAATACCAATGGCCCCGGCTGGCCGGGTGACTTCCATGGCCTGATTAAGGATGACGGCAGGTTGTTCCTTTCCGTCGTATCCCTTGGCCTCGAAACCGACGGCATCAATGAAGCTGTCGACCTCCGGTGTTCCAATGACCTGTTCGATGAGGTCACCGAGCCTGTCGTGGTTCTGGAGGTTGATGGGCTCAAACCCGACCGCCTTGGCATGAGCGAGGCGTTCAGGATTGAAATCGCCGATCATGACGACGGCAGCGCCAAGAATGCGCGCCGATGCGGCTGCGGCCATGCCGACGGGGCCTGCTCCTGCGATATAGACCGTTGAGCCTACACCCACCTTGGCATTGATGGCGCCGTGGAATCCGGTAGGGAGAATATCGGTCAGCATTGTGAGATCTCTGATGCGCTCAAGTGCCTGAGCCTTGTCAGGGAAGCGCAGCAGATTGAAATCGGCATAAGGGACCATGACGTACCGGGCTTGTCCGCCAATCCATCCGCCCATATCCACATAACCATATGCGCCACCCGCGCGGCTCGCATTGACCGTCAGGCACACGCCCGTGTGCTGTTCGCGGCAGCATCGGCATCGGCCACAGGCGACGTTGAAGGGAACGGAGACCAGATCGCCCTTGCGGACCATTTCGACATCCGAGCCTGTTTCGATGACTTCGCCGGTGATTTCGTGGCCCAGGACCAACCCCGATGGGGCGGTCGTGCGGCCTCGGACCATATGCTGGTCGGAGCCGCAGATATTGGTGGAGACGACCTTGAGAATGACGCCGTGGTCAATCTTCCGGCCATCGGGTTTCTCCATTCTGGGGTCATCGATCCGCTGGACTTCAACATGATTGGGGCCGAGATAAACGACCCCTCTGTTTTCGTCAGACATGGCTTCTCTCCAGGTTCGGGCAGCGGCCATCCCTTGCGGCCGGGTTCGCCCGGCACGACGAAATGTTGTCGTACAGAGACCTCAACGTTCGTCATGCTCTCTGGAACCGTGACATAGGGCTACAGACGCGCCTCTCGCCTGAAAGTGATGGGAAACATGTCTGTTGCTTGCCGTCCTCTTTCGAGGGTGGTTTGTGAGCCGGGATATAACCGACTTTCCAGGGCAGACTTGAAGCTGGCCCTATAACCCCATTAACCTGTGGTTCATCTGTAGGCACGGTGGTGCCAACTGTACGATCAACCGAGGTGTTCATGGAAAATCACGTCAATACGTTATGGGGCCAGTTTTATGGCTGGCTGCCCACACTACTGAGCTATGTCGGACAGCTTGTTCTGGCGATTATTGTGCTGCTGGTGGGCTGGTCCATCATCAACATGATCACGCGCGGCATGGGCCGCATGATGGCCGCCAGCAACATTGAGCCAACCCTGAGGGGCTTCCTGCTCAGCGTCGTCGGGCTGCTGCTGAAGGCGCTTCTGCTGATCAGCGTTGCTTCGATGGTTGGCATTGCAACGACGTCCTTCGTCGCAGTTCTGGGTGCAGCTGGTCTAGCTGTTGGCATGGCGCTTCAGGGCAGTCTCGCCAACTTTGCGGGTGGCGTGCTGATCCTGCTGTTCCGTCCATTCAAGGTGGGTGATTCCATTACGGCAGCGGGCAATACCGGAACGGTTGTCTCGATCGAGATGTTCCGGACTGTGCTACAGGATTCCACGAATGACATCGTTTACGTGCCCAACGGAACGCTTTCGAACAATGTCGTCATCAACAGCTCCCAGTCCGAGCGACTGCTGGCATCGGTCAGCCTGCTGATTGATTATAATGACGATATCGACAAGGCTCGTGCCCTGCTTCTGGGGCTGTTTGAAAATGATGCTCTGGTTCTCAAGACGCCCGCGCCATCCGTTTCGTTTCTGCCTCGTCCGGCCAATGTCGCCGTTACGCTGGGCTTCTGGTGTGCTCCGGGCAATGTAACGCCGCTGGTTGCCAAGTACTCTGAAGCATCTATTCAGGCGCTGAAGAAAGAAGGCTTCCGTCTGGGTGTTACGGCTCGCACCGCTGCCTGACCTTTTTGAGGCCTGTTCAGGATTATGCTGGGCAGGCCGCGTTATGGTCTTTTGAACGTGTTCCATTAAGAGCACAGCGCCGTTGTTTCCGTAAGGAAAACCACTCGGCTTAAAACAGCGATTTCTGAGATTGGTGGTGGACCCGACGCGATTCGAACGCGTGACCTTTGCCTTCGGAGGGCAACGCTCTATCCAGCTGAGCTACGGGTCCGTCGGGTTTCCAATAGACGGTTCAGGACAGGCTTGCCAAGCCCTTAGTAGAATTTTGTTTGTTCAAGGTTGCGCGGTGGCTTTCCAGAGGGCGGCAGCGACGTCTCCTCCGGATGGAAGGGCGTGGTCGGGCGTCAAAATCCATGAGGTGACGTCCTGTGCTGTGATTCGTTTATCGCGGCTCAGCAGATGATGGGCCGTCGGAAATTCATCTAGTCGTACTGAGTTGGGAAGGCGTTTCAACAGACGTGCGGTGTAAGACGGAAGAACGAACTGGTCCCGACCACCGAAAATCATAAGCATGGGCGTTCTGACCCGTGGTGCGTCGTCAAAAGCTGTTGCCATGAGGTGGGTCAGGCCAAAAAGCGGATGAATGGTCGAACTATGCTGGGTCAGCGGGTCAAAATACATGCGTCGCAGAGCATGGATGTTATCGCTCGCAACGCGCTCTCCGGGGACGGCTGATCCATCCAGTTTCCAGTGGGGCGCGACTGTATCGATGCCATCCAGAACGGTCTGCCAGAGCTCACCGAGTTTCATGATGGCTGGTGCGAGAAGAATGGTTCCGGACAGTTCTGGTGGCGGGTCGGTCGCAAGGAGCAGGGCGACGGCTCCGCCCATGCTTTCGCCCATGACATAGAGAGGCGCACCGGGATAACGCCTGCGGAGCCACGTAAGCTCTTCTCGCGTGTCCTGAACCATGCGCGCTGTGCTGCTCCAGCCACCTGCGTCCTGTGTGGCGCCGAACCCGCGCTGGTCTGGGGCGACGATTTCGATACCGGCCGTGCTCAGGGGAGGTGCAAAGAATTCCCACGCATCCCGGCTGTCTCCAAAGCCATGAAGCGCCAGAATAACGGCCTTCAAGGAGTGTGCTGCGGGATAAATTCTTAAAGGAATGTGAGCGCCATCCGACATGTCAAGCGTCACATCCGGGGGAATGAGGGCTGTTTCTTTCGCTGTCGGATGCAGGTCGGGCATTGGCCGGTGTGTGCAGGCACCGAGAAGCGGCGTGCAGGCTGCAAAGCAGGCCAAGGTGCAGGAAAGACGCCAGAGGCGGTTTGAAACGGATGGGAATGAGCCTATCATCGCGAAGATTTTAGAACGTCCGGCCCTTCCGGGCGAGAAGGGAGATATTCGTGCCGTCTGAAACGCCTCATCTGGTTCTGGTTGACGGGTCTGGGTTCATTTTCCGTGCATTCCATGCCCTCCCGCCTATGAGCAGCCCGGATGGTGTGCCGGTCAATGCGGTTTACGGCTTCACGAATATGCTGACACGGCTACTGCGCGATCATGTCGGCACGCATCTGGCCGTTATTTTTGATGCTGGTCGTCACACGTTCCGTAATGAAATTTACCCGCAATACAAGGCGCATCGTCCGGAGCCGCCAGAAGACCTGCGCCCGCAGTTTGGTCTGATCCGGGATGCGACAGCGGCATTCAATGTGCCGTCGATTGAACTGGCTGGCTGGGAAGCGGATGATCTGATCGCCAGTTATGCCAAGGCTGTAGTGGCGCAGGGTGGGCGTTGCACGATCATCTCATCGGACAAGGATCTGATGCAGTTGATCTGCCCTGGTGTCGAACTGATGGACCCGATGAAGCAGAAGCCGATTCGGGAAGCTGAGGTTGAGGCCAAGTTCGGTGTGCGGCCAGATCAGGTTGTCGATGTTCAGGCCCTGATGGGGGACTCTACCGATAACGTGCCGGGTGTGCCGGGCATTGGCGCGAAGGGCGCGGCCCAGCTTATTAATGAATATGGCACGCTGGAAAAGGTACTTGATGCTGCGGAAGGCATGAAAGCCTCCAAGCGTCGCCAGAACCTGATCGAATTTGCGGATGCCGCCCGGATGTCCCGCAAGCTGGTTCTGCTGGCGGATGATGTGCCGTTGCCGCAGCCGATTGAGGAACTGGGGTGCCGTGAGCCGGTTCAAGAAACGCTCCGGGACTGGCTCGACACGATGGGCTTCCATTCTACGATCCAGCGTATGGGTTTGGGGTTGGCGGCGAAGCCGAGGCCCGTGCCACGTCCCAAGGCAGCGCCAGCGGAGGGTGAGGCGCCGACCGTCACGCTTTCTGAAGCATCTTATGGACCGTATGAAACGGTTACAGATTTCGAGACGCTGGATCGGTGGATTGCCGAGGCGCGAACGGCTGGGGTCGTCGCCGTTGATACGGAGACGGACAGCCTCAATGCGCGTCAGGCCAAGATGGTCGGGCTGTCGCTCTCTGTTGCGCCGGGCAAGGCCTGTTATGTGCCGTTCCTGCATGAGGGCAAGCGGGATCTGTTGCAGGATGGGCCGGACGATCAGCCGACCGATCAGCAGCTTGATCGTGCCGCAACGCTGGATCGTCTTGCCCCGCTGATGCGGGATGCGTCTGTTCTGAAGATCTTCCAGAACGCCAAATATGATCTGACGGTGTTCCGCAAGGCTGGACTGCCTGAAATAACGCCGATCGACGATACGATGCTCATTTCCTACGCGCAGTCTGCGGGTGAGCACGGGCAGGGCATGGATGAACTGTCGCAGCTCCATCTGGGCCATACGCCGATCACTTATGACTCCGTGACGGGAACGGGGCGCAAGCGCATTCCGTTCGCTGAAGTGCCGCTGGATCAGGCGACCGCATATGCGGCGGAAGATGCCGATGTCACGCTGCGGTTGTGGCAGGTTCTGCGTCCGCAGTTACGTCTTCGTCAGTCACTGGCTTTGTATGAAGAAATCGAACGGCCTTTGATTGAAGTTTTGACGGATATGGAAGACGTCGGGATCAAGGTGGATGCCGTCGAGCTCCGGCGCATGTCGGCCGATTTTGAAACGCGTATGGCTGTGATCGAGAAGGATATTCACGAGCAGGTTGGGCGCAGTTTCAACGTGGGTTCGCCCAAGCAGCTTGGTGAAATCCTGTTCGACGAAATGGAGCTTCCGGGCGGAAAACGCACCAAAAGCGGCTCTTGGGGCACAGACTCTTCTGTCCTTGAGGGGCTGGCGGAGCAGGGGCATGATCTGCCGCAGAAGATCCTGTCGTGGCGGCAGTTGGCCAAGCTGAAATCGACTTATGCCGATGCGCTGGTTGAGCAGATGGACCAAGGGACGCAGCGCGTTCATACATCCTTCCAGATGGCCATTACCACCACTGGGCGTCTGTCTTCCAATGAGCCGAACCTTCAGAACATCCCGATCCGGACGGAAGAAGGCGCGCTGATCCGTAAGGCTTTCGTGGCGGCTCCGGGGCATGTTTTGGTGTCTGCGGATTACAGCCAGATCGAACTGCGACTTCTGGCCCATGTGGCGAAGATCGAGCCTTTGCTGGAGGCG
This sequence comes from Gluconobacter sp. P5H9_a, assembly GCF_018812085.1. Taxonomy (NCBI): domain Bacteria; kingdom Pseudomonadati; phylum Pseudomonadota; class Alphaproteobacteria; order Acetobacterales; family Acetobacteraceae; genus Gluconobacter; species Gluconobacter sp. P5H9_a. The sequence goes on along the minus strand of NZ_JACRVW010000005.1, from coordinate 16,088 downwards.
TTCCATCTTGGGCAGGACATTCATGCCCGCACGGCCTCCGAAGTGTTTGGTATTCCCATTGAAGGCATGGACCCGCTGACCCGTCGCCGGGCCAAGGCCATCAACTTCGGCATTATTTACGGGATTTCAGCGTTCGGTCTGGGGCGCCAACTTCAGATTTCGCCGGGTGAAGCACGCTCTTATATTGATGCGTATTTTGCCCGTTATCCCGGTATCCGCGCCTACATGGAGCGCACCAAGGAAGAGGCGAAGGAACATGGCTACGTTCTGACGCCGTTTGGTCGCCGCTGTTATGTGCCGGGAATCAAGGACAAGAACGGCGCTCGTCGATCTTATGCTGAGCGTCAGGCGATCAATGCGCCGCTTCAGGGCGGTGCCGCTGACATCATCAAGCGGGCCATGGTGCGTCTGGCGAGAAAGCTGCCTGAGACGGGCCTGAAAGCGCAGATGCTGCTTCAGGTGCATGATGAACTGCTCTTCGAAGTTCAGGAGCAGGATGCGCAGGCATTGGCGGATTTCGTCCGTCAGGAAATGGGAAGTGCTGCCAAGCTGGATGTGGCACTTGAGGTTGAAACCGGTATTGGCCCGAGCTGGGCTGACGCACACTGAGAGACTGAACGACCATGGAAACCCAACACGAACGCCGCAAGCGGATCAGCAATCGCATCATCTGGGGAGTGCTGGCAGTTGCGGCAGTTCTGGCCGGGGTCGGCTTCCAGTTGGCCTCTCATGGTGGACCGGGGCTGCTGGTACAGTCCAACGGAAATGAAGTTGGCGGCAGCTTCCGTCTTGATTCCCTAGGGGAAAGCACGGTGACGGAAGGAGACTTCCACGGGACCTGGGTTCTGGTGTGGTTCTTTGATACCAACTGCCCGGAAGATCGCTGCCAGCCGGTGCTGAAAAGCATGGAGCAGGCGTATCAGGCCCTTCATGCACAAGGCGTCCGTGTCTCTCCGCTTGCGGTGTCTCTGGACCCGTTTGATGAAAACGAAGCCCTCAGAAACTATGTCATTCCGGTCGCTCCCCATGTGATGCCGTTCACGGGTACGCCGAACATGATCAAGGCCATGACGGCTGAGTATCATGCTCCGGATCAGAAAGAGGGTGATCATTACGTTCCGGCCCCGCGGATCGTTATCATGGATCCAAGTGCCCGTTATGCTGGCACGATCGACGCGACTGGCGATGCAGATGCGTTGATTGCCCGCCTTCGTCAGCTGTCAAAGCGCTAAATGGCAATGCGTGTCCCGGCTTTTCTCCTCGCTCTTTCACTTGGCGTGGCCGGGACGGCGTTTGCTCAGGAGCAGACACCTCCTGACTGGGACGGGCAGACGCTGGGCAGCCCGCACAGAGGTGGAACGCTTCGGCTTACCGCTGATGGTCCCGGCGGGACGTTGGACCCGCAGGTTAATTACGGCACGCAGTATATGCAGGTGTTCGTCAATATGTACGATCCCCTGCTGACGTTCAGAGAGGCGCGTGGTCCTACCGGGTTGGAGGTCGTTCCCGATCTTGCGGACGCCATGCCGACCATCAGCCCTGATGGGCTGACATGGACACTCCATTTACGGTCCGGTCTGAAGTTTTCGGATGGATCGCCGGTTCGTGTTGAGGATGTGGTTGCGTCTTTTCGTCGGATCTATCGGGTCGGCAGCCCGACGGCCGCCTCATTCTACGGTGGGATTGTCGGTGCGAAAGAGTGCCTGGATGCGCCGGATCACTGCACGTTGCCGGGTGTGGAAGGGCGCCCAGATGGAACGATCGTGTTTCATCTAGCTCATCCGGATGGAGAATTTCTCTACAAGCTTGCGTTCCCTCACGCAGTTATTCTGCCTGCGTCAGTGTCTGTGCACGATGTGGGGAATGAGACCGTGCCGGGCACAGGGCCTTATCGGATCACGCATTACGATCCCGAGCATGGCATTGTGCTGGAACGAAACTCTTACTTTCATGTCTGGAACCCGCAGGCCCAGACAGATGGGTTTGCTGACCGGATCGAGTATAATTTTGGTCTCTCTGACGAGGCGCAGATTACTGCGGTCGAGCAGGGTCAATATGACTGGATGCTTGATGCCAAGCCCTCTGACCGACTGGGTGAGCTTGGCGCGAAATACACCTCGCAGGTTCATATCGAGCCGCTGCTGGGACTGTATTATCTGGCCATGAATGTGCACGAAAAGCCGTTCACAGATCAGCGGGTCCGTCAGGCTGTCAGTATGGCTGTTAATCGACATGCCATGACCATTCTGTTTGGTGGCAGTGCCATTTCTGAACCGCTTTGCCAGATGGTGCCGCATGGTATTCCGGGCGCGGACCTTGGGTTGTCCTGCCCGCAAAATCTGGAAGAGGCTCGGCGGCTGGTTCGGGAGGCTGGTGCGGAAGGGCAGGCGGTCACGCTGGTTGTGCCCAACCGCGCTATCGAACTGGGCATGGGGACGTATCTGCGGAATGTGCTTCAGCAGATTGGCTTGAAAGCGCAGCTACGCCCGATCACGGCTGGTCTGGCAGATTCTTACGAGCAGAATACGGCTAACCATGTGCAGATCGCTCTGGCTTACTGGTTTGCCGATTATCCGTCCGCCTCAACCTTTCTGGATGATTTGTTCGGGTGTGATAACTACCATCCGAATTCTGCCATTTCCCCGAACTTTACCGGCTTCTGTGACCAGCACGTTCAGAGGCTGTTCGAGCAGGCCAAGGCGCAGACCGATCCAGCCAAAGCCGCGCCCATCTGGCAGGTGGCGGGGCATGAGATCATGCGGCAGATGCCGGGTGCGCCGATGATCCAGATGAAGACCATTGATTTCGTTTCGAAAAGACTGGGAAATTATTACTCGACGCTTTTGAGTCACATGCTGTTTTCGCATGTTTGGGTGCAGTAAATATTACGAGAAATATTTTAGGATAATTAGTCAGTATTATTATATGGTTGATAGAAAATCTAAATATTTTTTACAAGCATTGTCGACGATAGTGTAAACAGCTTCCTTTGGTACTAATTCATAAAGGTCTTTAGGTGGGACAAAGGTATCAAGCTGTAGGAGAGAATTTTTCCCCAATCTCCAAAGGCAGATAATGGGGACAATTTTTGGAAAAGCACCACCAGTAAGTCGCATGTGAACATCTACGCAGAGTAAAAGAACGAATGGAACTGCTTTGGGAAATATCGGTTTTGTAGGCCTTGTGATTTCTGCCTTCGTACACTTTTCTTCTGTTAATGGAGGAATTTCCCAAATTCTGGCATCTTTATTACTTTGAATGATCATGATCGTGGAAGTATATATAGTATCATATTGTAAAAGAAATGCATGCGAGTTTGGTATCCAGCCTGATAACGCTTCATTATCCCATGATATTTCAGATTTTATCGCACCAAATATTGATAAGTAGGCTGGAAGGGCTCGGAAATCATGATTGTCGTGCCATATCGCTCTATAGGCGAGGCCATAACCATTTTTTCCAGCGGCCGATGTTCCGCGGTCATAGTTCATCAATAGATTGATGAGGCTTATCAAACGATCTTCAGGGTCTCGCTCGACATTGATCTCTTGCTTAACCTCTTTGCTGTTCTCCAGAAAGCGCGTTACGTCGCGGATGGCAGTTTCAGAACCTATAAGGAAGCGCTTTCCAGTGCTTATTCGCTCTGTAAAAGTAAGGTGTGGGCGTAGATTAATTCGAAATGCGACTGGTTTTTCTTTAACATTTCCAGAAAAAACGCCAGCAATCTCAGTTTCTGGTTTGAAGTCCACCGGCTGCGTTTCAACGAAAGCGTACAGATCAGCCATTTGGTTCAAATGGTTGGCGCATTCAGAGAGGAGGCGACAGAAAATTTGAACTGTTTCTGCGTCGCCTGCGCCGCCGACAGCAAAGAATGCGTTTATGCGCATAATTTTTTGTTGGGCGGATTGAATATCCACTAAAGGCGTTCCGAATGGGACTTCAATCCCAGTTGTTGTTGAAAGTTCTTTCTGAAAGACCGCAGTGTCGCCTAACAGGATGGGGGTTGTGTTGTAAATTTCAGCAATGATCAACGTCATATTCTCATCTCTTCCCCGATCACGTCCGAAAGCCGCCGCCTATCGTTTTTACAGGCCGATATCGGTGCGGAAAATCTTGTCTTCCCACTGGATGGCTGACGCGCCTTCATAAGCAAGACGACGTGCATCTTCTGGCGTAGCAGCCTTGGCGCAGACTGTCAGAACACGTCCACCATCCGCGACAAGAACGCCGTCAACCAGCTTTGTCCCAGCATGAAATACCGAAACGCCCGGGACGGCTTCGGCGCGTTCGATGCCCGAAATGCGACCGCCCTTTTTCGGGGCATCCGGGTAGCCATTAGCAGCCAGCACCAGTGAGATAGACGCTTCGTCGGAGAACTCGGCGGCAGCATGATCGAGATTGCCATCTGCGAGAGCCGCAAGAATGGGGAGTAGGTCTGATTTGAGGCGGATGAGCAAAGCCTGAGCTTCCGGATCACCGAAGCGGACATTGTACTCAATTAGCTTTGGACCTTCGTTGGTCAGCATCAGGCCAGCGAAAATCACGCCACGGAAAGGCGTCCCGCGACGCACCATTTCCGCCAGCATCGGGCGGACGCTGAGGTCCAGCGCCTTTTCCTGAGCCGCGCGATCAAAACCGGGTGGTGGGGAAATGGCACCCATACCGCCGGTGTTTGGCCCCGTATCACCATCGCCCAGACGCTTGTGGTCGCGGGCTGCACCGATCAGAACGGCCTTTTCGTCCGAGCAGAACGCGAACAGCGAGACTTCTTCGCCCACCAGACATTCTTCAATGACGAGCGGCATGCCGAGCTTGCGAATGGCGCCTTCCGCTTCTTCGACACTCTGGGCGACCACCACGCCCTTACCGGCTGCCAGACCGTCGGCTTTCACGACGATCGGCGCACCGCGACGGCGAACGAATTCAAGGGCTGGTGCCTCGTCTTCGAAGCGTTCCCATTTTGCTGTTGGAATGCCAGCGGCATCCGCAACGTCCTTGGTGAACGCCTTACTGCCTTCCAGAAGGGCCGCTGCCTTGGTTGGGCCAGCGCAGGGGATGCCAGCTTCGACGCAGGCATCCGCCAGACCGACCACCAGAGGCGCTTCAGGGCCGGGAACGATCAGGTCGATGTTCTGCTCTTTTGCAAAGGCGACAAGCCCCGCGACGTCATCGGCTTTTAGCGGAACAAGCGTTGCCAGAGAGGCCATGCCGGGATTGCCAGGTGCCGCATAAAGCGACGAAAGACTGGGCGAGCGCGCCAGACATGTTGCCAGGGCGTGTTCGCGCCCTCCGGAACCGACCAGCAAAACGCGCATTCCGCTCTCCCTTTTTCATCTGCGGGTCCCTAAGATCAGGGCTTCGTCTGACGGCGTGCGTAGCATAGACTGGCGCCATGATGGAGAGTGATGCCGCGTCTGCACGCGGGAATGTGCCGCAATATTCAGTTTCCGAGATTTCCGGAGCCATCAAGCGCACGCTTGAGACCGGATTCGGGCGTGTTCGTGTGCGTGGTGAGGTGACGGAACTCAAGCGTTACCCGTCCGGGCATATCTATCTGTCCCTGAAAGATGAGGGCGGAAAGATCTCCGGCGTTATCTGGCGCGGAACCGTTTCCCGGCTTGGCATGGCGCCTGAGAATGGTAACGAAGTCATCGCGACGGGCAAAGTCTCGTCCTATGGCGAGCGTTCCAGCTATCAGCTTATTATTGATCGGATGGAATTTGCGGGCGAGGGGGCTCTGCTCGCCAATATCGAGCGCCTCCGTCGCAAACTGCTGGATGAGGGACTGTTCGAAGCCGATCGCAAGAAGCCCATTCCGTTTCTGCCATCGCTTGTCGGTGTTGTGACGTCACGGTCCGGGGCGGTTCTTCATGATATTCGTACGACCATTGAACGTCGCTTTCCCCGGGATGTGCTGTTGTGGCCTGTTGCCGTGCAGGGAGAGGGGGCAGCAGCCCAGATCGCTGCGGCCATTGACGGTATGGCGCAAAGGCCGCGTCGGCCGGATGTTTTGATTGTCGCTCGTGGCGGTGGCTCTCTTGAAGATCTTATGGCTTTCAATGATGAGCGTGTTTTACGTGCCGTCGCAGCCTGTCCCATCCCGCTTATTTCTGCTGTGGGCCACGAGACAGACACCACACTGATTGATCTTGTCTCAGATCGGCGGGCACCGACGCCAACGGCTGCGGCAGAAATGGCCGTGCCCTTGCGCTCTGAACTGGTCGCGGATCTGGCACATCGGACGGCCCGTCTCGCAGGCGGTTTGAGCCGCATCATGCAGACATCCCGGGCAAGGCTGGAGCAGGCTACATCGCGACTGCCAGATCTGCCGTCTCTTCTTGAGACTGCACGCATGCGGTTGGATGACCGGAGCCAGCGCCTTGATCTTGCTCTTCCAGCCTTTGTCATGCGCGCAAGAAGCCGCCTTGATGCTCCGGTACGGCAACTGCCGTCGCCGGAACTGATTGTCAGCCGGGCGAGGGCCGCCCTGACGGCGCCCTCAAGGCAGCTTCCGTCACCACGTTTAATGATCGAACGGCGACAGAGCGCTCTTCGTGCGTCAGAGACCGCTCTTATCACGGCATGGCAGCGCGCGTCCCAACGGTTCCACCTTCGGGTAGAACGACAGAGACTGTCTCCTGAAACGCTCAATAGCGCCATCCGGCTTCAGAAAGCGCGTCTTGATGGGTTGGGAAGTCATCTGGAAGCGGTCTCCCCGAGGGCGATCCTCAGCAGGGGATATGTGCTCGTCCAGGATAGCAAGGGGCGTCCCGTGACCCATTCCGACGCGGAACCTTTGAACGGACGTGTGGTTCTGTCTTTCGCTGACGGCCAACGTGGGGCAAAACTCGATACCCTTCTTACGTCCCAGGCCGATCTGGGTCTTTAATGGTGAAGTGTCCGGGCGTGGCCCGGTTTGTGATCCGGAGTTCACATGCGTTCGTTCTGGTTGAGCCTTGTTGTCCTGCCTCTTCTGGCAGCTTGTGCGGAGCAGCCTTCCGCCACGTCTTCTCATGCAGCCGTGCAGGCTCCAGCCCAAAAGATTCCCCCGCAGGATTTTGCTCCGGGATTGGCCGAAGAAGCTCCGGCGGATGGTCATAAGGTGCTTCTGAATGACCCGTCTGCGCCGTCAAATACGCCGCTTTGCGGGACAGCGCAGCGTGAAGCCAATCTGGCAGGATCTGCTCTCTATGCGCAGGGTTTAGCCACCACAACGTCGTCCTGCCCGCAGAATGCGTGTTTTGAACCTTTGACGGGAACGTTCATTGCGGCAAACGGCAATAAGAGCGTCTGCCGGTAAAAGTTTTCCGGGCAGATTGAGCTGGCGCATTTCCCTATCATCTTCAGTGCTTTAAAGTGGATCTCACGAAAGAGTGAGGTTTGATATGACTGATGAGCTGAAATGTCCCAAATGTGGGTCGGAGCATGTTTATCCGGATGGGACCCTGTGGGTCTGTCCGGACTGCGGCAATGAATGGAATCCGGAAGAGGGCGGTCAGGCCGATGCTGGCGAAGCATCTGCGGAAATCAAAGATGCCAATGGCAATGTCCTTGTAGATGGTGACAGCGTTACGGTTGTGAAGGACCTGAAAGTCAAAGGATCTTCGCTGGTTGTGAAAAGCGGCACCAAGGTCAAGAACATTCGTCTTGTTGATGCGACGGACGGGCATAATATTGCCTGTAAGATCGCAGGCATTGGAGCAATGAACCTTAAGTCCGAATTCGTAAAGAAATCCTGACAGGTTCTACCATTCGGTTAAAACGCGTGTGCTTTTATCAGCCTTCGTGAGGTCTCCTTGCGAAGGCTGATGCCGTTCTAGGGGTGCGTTTCCCAAAAATACAGGAGATACAGGCATGTATGTCATTCTTGGCGGGACAGGCCATGTCGGCCGCGCTGTTGCACAAACTGTTCTGGCGGCTGGGCATGATGTCACGGTAGTAACCCGCCAGGTTGTTGGGGCCTCTGAACAACGCCATGACGGCGTAGATTATGCGGCAGTGGATGTGAATGACACCGATACTCTGAGGGCGCTTTTTCAGAGGGCGCGGCGCGTGTTCGTTCTCAATCCACCTGCGGCAGTATCTGGCAATACGGATGTGGAAGAACGCAAGACCGTGTGCTCCATTTTGAAAGCACTGCGGGGCGTCCCTTTGGAGAAGCTTGTCGTGCAATCCACCTATGGAGCCCAGCCAGGTAAGCACTGTGGTGATCTTGGCGTTTTGTATGAGCTGGAACAGGGTGCGCAGGCCCTGAACGTTCCGGTGTGTATTGTCCGCGCGGCCTATTACATGAGCAACTGGGCAGGGGCGATGAGCGCTGCGAAAGCTACAGGAGTGCTACAGACATGTCTGCCGCCAACACAGGCGTTTCCCATGGTCGCTCCAGAAGATGTTGGAGGTCTGGCAGGTCAGTTACTGATGTCTGACGTTGAACAGACGGGCATCCACAATATCGAGGGGCCGAAGAGCTATACGCCTTCAGACGTTGTTGCCGCCCTTTCCAGAATATTAGGGCGCGCCGTCCAAGTGCAGGTCATTCCCCAAGAGAGGTGGTATGAAACCTATCGCGGAAATGGTTTCTCGAAAGAAGCCGCGCAGTCTTATGTGAACATGACCGGGCTCTTTGTTCATCAACATTATGACCGCCCCGCAGACCCCGTGCGGGGCTCCACAAGCCTTGAAGCTTGTCTGAAGCGTTACGCATAAGCCGGGCATAAAAAAAGCCGACCGGGAAATATCCGGTCGGCTTTTTGTTGGGGTGAGAAGCGGGTGTTACCGCTTCCACCAGCCCATGCGACGCGTCACCGGTGGCAACTCGTCAATGTTGATGGGCTGTAACGTGTTTCCATCATCCGCTGCGGCATCGTCGGCTTTGACAGCCTTGGTTGCGCGACGGGCGCGAGTACGCTTCGGCTCGGCGGTTGCCTCTTCCTCGGCGACGGGAGCTGAGGCCTCCGGAGCCATTGCTTCCACAACAACGTCGTCTGCCTTGGCTTCTGTAGCCTTGGTCGTGCGACGGGTGCGTGGACGCTTTGGCTTTGCCGGAGCTTCCTCTTCCGTCGGAGCGGCCAGAGCAGCCACGACGACTTCKTCTGCCACTACCGGTGCCGCTGCTTCAGCCTTCACAGTCTTGGTGCTGCGGCGGCCTCTGGTGCGCTTTGGCTTTTCCTGTTCTGCAGCAATCGGCTCGGCAGCGATCTCGACAACGTCAACTACCGGAGCGCTCTCGACAGAAAGACGGGCAGGGGTTGCTGTAGACGTCTGAAGCGGGCGGGAAGCCTGCTCCATTTCAGCCTGTTCGATCACATCGAAAATATCGAAGCTTCCACCGAACGGATCAGCCGGCGTCGGGCCTGCATATCCACGCGAAACAGGCTGGCGTTCTTCCCGGCGGCGCTGGGAAGGCTGCTGCACCGGAGCGTGGCGTGCTGGCTTAGGTGCTTCCTCCTGGACGGACACCTTCTCCTGCACCGGGGCTTCTGCTGCGACTTCGTCTTCCTTCTGAACACGCTTGAAGCGCGTCCGGCGACGGCCCGGGATAAGACCGACTTCTTCGGTTTCATCGTCAGACCGGTGGACGGAAGGCTGTTCGCCGTTTGGTTCGGCAGCATTGCCCTGAACGGTTTCGTTCTCACCATTCTGATCACGGCGACCCCGACGGCGACGACGGCGACGACGACGGCTGCCGTTATTGCCCTCTTCCTCGTCACCCGTGTTGACTTCGATGTCTTCACCCCGGGCAGGCTCAGCCTGTGCTTCAGCAGCGGCTGCCTGAGGAACGACAGGCGCCTCGTCCTCAATGATTTCGATCGTGCGGACGTTGTGAGGTGCAGCAATCTGAGCTGGTACTGGCTCAGGTGCCGGTGCAGCCGTTTGCGGACGGATACGCTCGATACGCATGTCTGCTGCGGGCAGATCTTCTTCCGTGCGGAAGATCACGCGCATGCGGTGACGCTGCTCAATGTCAGACAGCCAGTCGCGCTTGTTGTTCAGAATGTAAAGCGCAATGTCCGATCCGATATGAACATCGATCTCGGCGGCACGCTGGCGGGTGCCTTCTTCATCGATGGCACGCAGCACATGAAGAGCGGAGCTTTCCGTACCGCGAATGAAGCCAGTGCCCTGACAGTGCGGGCAAGGCGTCAGTAGCGACTCAGCGATGGACGGACGCAGGCGCTGGCGGGACATTTCGAGCAGGCCGAAATGAGAGATATGTCCCACCTGAATGCGTGCGCGATCGGTACGCAGAGATTCCTTGAGGCGCTTCTCGACCTGAGCGTTATGGCGACGGCTTTCCATGTCGATGAAATCAATCACGACAAGGCCGGCCAGATCACGCAGGCGCAGCTGGCGCGCAACTTCTTCAGCAGCTTCAAGGTTCGTGCGGAGTGCCGTTTCCTCAATGTTGCGCTGTGACGTGGATTTACCGGAGTTCACGTCGATGGCGACGAGTGCTTCCGTCTGGTTGATGACCAGATAGCCACCAGACTTCAGGCGTGCAGTTGGGGAGAACATCGCATCCAGATGCCCTTCGACGTTGTAACGCGCGAATAGGCTCTGTCCACGGTTCTGCCAGAGCTTCACCTTGCCAGCATTGTGCGGCATCAGCAGACGCATAAACTCACGCGCACTTCTCCACGCAGACTCACCGTCGACCATGATGTCTTCGATGTCTTTGGAAAACAGGTCGCGAATGGCGCGCTTGATGAGGCTTGCTTCCTCATAAACCAGCGTTGGAGCAACGGATGACAGCGCGTGTGAGCGGATGTCGTCCCAAAGCTGAAGCAGGTATTCACAGTCCCGAACGATTTCCGGTCCTGGACGGCCTGCACCTGCGGTCCGGACGATCATGGCCATCGTCTTGGGCAGGTTCAGTTCTGCGATAATGTCGCGCAGACGACGGCGATCCGTGTCAGACGTAATCTTGCGAGAGACGCCACCACCACGCAGGGCATTCGGCATCAGAACGCAATAACGGCCAGCAAGAGAGACGTAGGTGGTAAGGGCCGCGCCCTTGTTGCCACGCTCTTCCTTCACGACCTGAACAAGCAGAACCTGACGGCGGCGGATGACTTCCTGGATCTTGTAGTTGCGTAGAAAGCGGGCCGTACGACGCGAAGCCGCGCTTTCCTCACCTGTGTCATGCTCGCCACCAACGGTCTCCGGTGCGCGACGATCCTGGTTGTCGTTCTCTTCCGTCTCGTCAGAAGCAGGCTCTTCCTCACTGTCCGGAAGTTCAGCGCGCTGTTCAGACGCAATTTCTTCTTCCTGGATGGCCAGAAGCTTCTCGCGGTCTGCGACGGGGATTTGGAAGTAATCCGGGTGAATTTCGCTGAACGCGAGGAAGCCGTGACGGTTTCCGCCGTATTCTACGAAAGCGGCCTGAAGGCTCGGCTCAACGCGGATGACCTTGGCAAGGTAAATATTGCCCTTGAGCTGTTTTCTGGATGATGTCTCGACGTCGTAATCTTCAACGCGGTCACCGTCCATGACCACAACACGCGTTTCTTCCGCGTGTGTGGTGTCGATAAGCATACGCTTGGTCATGGAAAACTGAACTCCACGATGCTCCAGTGTGGCGCTTTGGGCCAGAGGGAACACCTGATTGTACGGGGTGGAGGGGGCGGATCAACCGGAATGCCAAACCGCGGGACGCATCTGGTCCCGTTTCGGTTAGGCTCCTGGCTGTGATCACGTCGCGTGACATTCGACCCCTGACAGACGTCCGGCCCGTGGTCTGGTACCGGATGAAAACGCACTCCGGTCAGGTTGTGAGCCTGTGCCGGACTGAACTAATTCTGCCGGAGCAGCCCGATCAGGACATGGCGCAGAAAATGTCCGGCACATGTCAAACGATGGGGCGTCGCGGCTCGGACGATCGAGGCGGGAGCGTTGTGGGGAAAGGATAAAAGCCCACAAACGATCGGACCGCTCTCTTCAGGTCCTTGGTGCACAGGATGACTTAAAGAAGGGCCGCTGGCAAGCAGGGCTTTTTACGGCTCTCCAAAAGGTGCTTTGCCTTGTTTCAGACATTGTCCTGTGTCTGTTATGATTGAAGGTCCAGATGATCGAAAAGACGCAGGGTAAACGGATGCTGACGCGACGCATGGTAATGGAAGGTCTTGCCTGCCTCTCCACGGTGGCTCCCTTGGGAGCCGGCGCCCGGACTAAGCATCTGACAGCGCATTCTCCCTCTGCCAAACCGCTTCAGGCCCCGGCCGTTCACCGAAATGCGCCGCCACCCAAACCGCTGGTCATGCTGGATCCCGGACATGGTGGGAAAGATCCTGGCGCAATCGGTATTTCCGGTACGTATGAGAAACATATTGCCGAAGCTGCGGCGACAGAACTGCGGCGCCAGCTTCTGGCATCCGGACAATACCGCGTGGCTATGACCCGTTCAGAGGACCATTTCATTCCCCTGGAAGGGCGCGTGGAAATGGCCCAGCAGCATCAGGCGCATCTCTTTATCTCTATGCACGCCGATGCACTGCATGACCGTGATGTTCGCGGGGCGAGTGTCTATACGCTTTCCAGCGGAGCGTCGGACGCTCAAACAGCGGCTCTTGCCCAGCGGGAGAATAGTGCAGACCGCTTTGGCGGCCCGGCGTTTCATGGCATGTCTCCCGACGTCCAGCAGATCCTTTCCAGTCTGGTTTCTGAAGAAACGCGGCGCGGGTCTGCGCACATGGCATCAAGTGTTGTAGGCGCATTTCGTAGTCGCATTGGGCTGCTGACGCATCCGTCGCGCCATGCGGCTTTTGTGGTGCTGAAGTCCGCAGAGATACCGTCAGTTTTGGTGGAAATGGGTTTCATGTCTAACCGGCTGGATGAAGCCGCCCTGCGGCAGGCTGTGCACCGCACACAGGTTGCGAGCGCTATGAAAACCGCTGTTGATCGGTACTTTTCAACTCGGCCCGGGGTGATGACGGGCTGACCCCATAAGAACGCAGGGCAGAGTTTTTAGTCATGTGGGTTGCGCATGACGAAAGAATCGGACATTTTCCGTGCCTATGACATTTCTTTCGATCCTCTCGCTTCGACTTATCGGCCCCTGAACGCCACATCAAGGCGGGCAGCGTTCCGTTGCGTTCAGGGGATGACAGACCAGAAAATTTCCTGACCAGCGAGATGATCAAGACATGACTTTCCAACATCCGTCCTTCGGTACGATTTCCGACGACCGCGTTATCATTTTTGATACGACGCTGCGTGACGGTGAACAGTCCCCCGGTTTCTCCATGAACCTCGAAGAGAAGCTCCGCATGGCCCATGCGTTGAGCGCCCTTGGTGTGGATGTGATCGAAGCGGGCTTCCCGGTCGCCTCCAAGGACGACTTCGAGAGTGTTCGCAGCATTGCGGAGCAGGTGCGTGGCTCTGTTATCTGCGGTCTTGCTCGCAGTGGTGGCAAGCGCGACATTGAGTCCTGCGGCGAAGCTCTGAAGGGTGCTGAACGCTCCCGTATTCATAACTTTATTTCCACATCTCCACTGCACATGAAGTATAAGCTGCGGATGGAGCCTGAAACGGTTCTGGACATTATTGCGTCTGGCAATCAGAAGGCACGCCAGTACACGGATGACGTGGAATGGTCTGCCGAAGATGGTTCCCGTACGGACCCTGACTTCCTGTGCCGCTGTGTTGAAGTCGCCATCAAAAATGGTGCGAACACCATTAACATTCCCGACACGGTTGGCTTTGCAACGCCTGAAGAAATGCGCCGCATCTTTACCATGCTGCGTGAGCGTGTTCCGGGGGCGGATCAGGTGATTTTCTCTACGCATAACCATAACGATCTGGGTCTGGGCGTTGCGAATACGCTGGCTGCTGTCGAAGGCGGCGCACGCCAGATCGAATGCACGATCAATGGCATCGGTGAGCGTGCCGGTAATGCTGCGCTGGAAGAAATCGTCATGGCGCTGCGGACGCGTCATGACCAGTACGGCAAGGTAACGGGCATCGAGACGCCGAAGCTGCTAGGCATGTCCCGGATGCTGGCGACGATCACGGGCTTCGACGTGCAGCCGAACAAGGCCATCGTTGGCCGGAACGCCTTCGCACATGAAAGCGGCATCCATCAGGACGGTGTTCTGAAGAACGCAGCCACGTATGAAATCATGACGCCGGAAAGCGTGGGCTGGAACAAGAGCTCACTTGTGATGGGCAAGCATTCCGGTCGCGCAGCATTCCGCGATAAGCTGGCTCAGCTGGGCTACCCGCCGCTCGAAGACGAGGCTCTGAACGCCGCTTTTGCCCGGTTCAAGGATCTGGCTGACAGCAAAAAGGTCGTGTTCGATGACGATATCTGTGCACTGGTCGATGACGAAAGTCGCGACCACGAGCGCGTTCATCTGATTTCTCTGGAAGTTGCTTCCGGTACCAAGCAGAAGTCTCAGGTCAAGCTGGAAATCAGCGTTGATGGCGCCATCCAGTATGCGGCTGTCAGTGGAAATGGCCCGGTTGATGCGGCATTCCGTGCCATCGGTGAGGCATTCCCTCATTCAGCAGAACTGGCGCTGTTCTCGGTGGCTAACGTCACGGAAGGGACAGACGCTCAGGCACGTACAACGGTTCGTCTGCAAGAGAATGGCAAGCTCGTAGACGGTCAGGGTGCTGATGCCGATACGGTTGTGTCTGCTGTTCGTGCCTATATCCATGCCCTGAATAAGCTGCTCACCAAGCGCGAGCGGACTGAGCCTGAAGCACTCTAAGCTTCGAACGAACCATGAGAGATCATCAATAAACTAATTAATATAGTTTATTGATGATCTAGACAAAAATAACACGATTGATATTGTCTCCTTCTGAATTTGGAAGGGGCAGCTATGCCGCATTCGTGGCTTTATACGGCGTCGGGTCTATTTGTAGGCTTTCTGGTAGGCATGACCGGAGTGGGGGGAGGGTCCCTCATGACGCCACTGCTGATCCTGCTGTTTGGGGCAAAGCCTCAGTCAGCTGTCGGGACAGACCTGCTTTACGCAGCCGTTACGAAAATTGTTGGCACAGGGCTCAACCGCCACATGGGCGTTGTGAACTGGAAGATTGTTGGCTGGCAGATGGCGGGGAGTCTTCCCGCAGGTCTTCTGTGCCTGATTTTCCTGCATCATGCGGGTATGTCGGACGCTGCGTCCCGTCTGATCCAAGTTGTTCTCGGTGTAGCTCTGCTTCTGACGGCACCGGCAATTTTGCTGAAGCCAAGGCTCAGAACATGGGCTGAAGGGCGTAAACCCCTGAGCGACCGGGCTGAAACGATTTTAACGGTTCTGCTCGGTGTTTTACTTGGGACGTTGGTGACGCTGTCTTCCGTGGGAGCTGGAGCTGTCGGCATGGCCGCCTTGACGATGCTTTATCCGCGCCTGACAACACGAACGCTCGTTGCAACGGATATCGCCCATGCAGTTCCGCTCACGCTGATTGCAGGGGGAGGTCACTGGCTGGAGGGCGCGGTGGATACCGCCGTCCTTCTGGCGCTTCTGATGGGATCCATCCCGGGAATTATTTTGGGAACGTTATGTGCGGGCAAATTGCACGAAGACACCCAGCGGTGGGTTCTGGGTATTCTTCTCGCTGTTATTGGTTTCCGGATGATCTAACATCCGGAAACCGTGAAACTCAGTAGCCGTAATTGCTCTGCTGAGGGTAGCCGCCGTTGTTATAGCCCTGCTGCTGAGGGTACGGGTTCTGGCAGTTCGTGTTGGGTGGGCACTGATATTGCTGCTGCGGATAGGTCGGGTACTGACCGTTCTGCTGCTGATATCCCTGAGGGTAGCCACCTTGCTGGGGGTAACCGTTCTGGTACCCGCCCTGCTGATAGCTCGGGCGATTGGGAGCCGTGACGGCGCCCGTCGTTGCCCCGAGTGCGCCACCAGCAAGCGCACCAATGGCAGCTCCACGACCGCCGCCGGCTAGTGCGCCGATGGCCGCACCTGCGCCGCCTCCCAGAAGACCGCCGCCCAGGGCGCGCGATCCCGGGTCATAGTTTCCCTGGCAACCGCCCAGGGAAAGACCGGTCGCACACGCGCCAATCAGAGCTACGCCCCGAAACGCAGAGCGGACGCTAACGGACCTCATGTCACACATCCTTAGAC